>SLGA01000198.1 GCA_007123985.1 Balneolaceae bacterium
AAGAGTCCGTCGGAACATTACGAAGAACTTGAAGCTCGATTTGGAAGCCCGGTATATGAGCGGCTGGATGCGCCCGCATCACCGGAAGAGAAAGAGGTGCTGAAGAACTTATCACCTGAACAGGTTTCTGCAAATGAACTGGCAGGTGAACCCATTCTAAAAAAGCTGACCCGCGCACCGGGTAATGATGCCGCTATTGGCGGGCTTAAAGTGGAGACGGAAAATGGCTGGTTTGCTGCACGTCCATCAGGCACGGAAGATATCTACAAAATTTACACGGAAAGCTTTAAAGGCGCCGATCACCTGAAGCAAATACAGCAGGAAGCTGTAGCTATTGTGGATGCTGTACTGGGAAAATAGTATAAGTATTTCCATTGAGATTCTTTGCGCCCATAGCGGTTACCCTTTCCCATAGCTGAGCCTGATTGATGAACCGCCAAGAGCGCAAAGGTTCGCAAAGAGCTTTATTTGTAACTCTTAATCTGATCAATCACCTCCATATTTCCAATGGAATCATCTAAAGAAATGGGAGCAGGTGTGTCATCAAATATGGACTTCGCAAAGTTATCGGCCTGGATGGTAAAATGGTTACAAGGCGGAAATTCTTCGGTGAACTCCTTCTCATCTATCACACCTCGCAAAATGGTTTTTTCAGAAAAATCAGGATTGAAGGGCCAGTCGAGATCCAGCTTTCCTTTGGTTCCGTAAATTTTCACATACTGATCTTTATGGCATTGTGTGGAGCAGGTGAAAACAGATGTGCCGCTGCCAAACGACAGTAAACCCGATGCAAGTCGATCAATGCCAAAATCGGGATCAAATTCAGAATAACCGTATACCTGATCAGGTTCTTTGCCAAAGATGAGTCGTGCAACCGAAATGGAGTAACACCCCACATCCATCAAACCGCCGCCACCCATCTCAGCGCTGTTGCGATAGTTATCCGGATCGCTGTTGAAGTAAGAGAAGAACGAGTGGACGGCTTTGATCTCCCCTATTTTTCCGGACCGAACCAGTTCAACCACACGCTGCCACCGGGGATGGTGCCGATACATAAAGGCTTCCATCACCTTTAAATCAGGGTAATTTTTTGACACCGAGTGAAGCTTTCGTGCATCATCTGCATTCATTCCAATCGGTTTTTCGCACAATACATGTTTACCTGCCTCAAGGCATTTGATAGACCATTGTACATGCAAATGATTGGGAAGCGGAATATAGATGGCATCAATTTCAGGATCGGCAAGCAACTCTTCATAACTCCCAAAAGCTTTTGGAATGGAGAGCTCATTCGCTACTCTTTCTGCACTCCCGATATTTCTGGATGCAATAGCTGATACTTCACAAAACTCAGATTGCTGTATTGCGGGAATGGTGTAAATCCGACCGATTTTTGCGGTACTGAGAATTCCGAATCGAAGTTTTTTCATGTGAAATCCTTGAAATAAAGTTGAAGAAAATTACTGCCTTGTTTTAATATCGAACTGAGTTGGCAAGATAGACAGATTTAATAGTGATTTGTTAAAATAATTGTTAGTTGATAGGAATAGCAGTGATCGCTTTGGAAGATCACCCGCCGGAACATATATTTCTTCATCTTTTTCTAAACATTGTTTTGAACCCAAAATCTGTACTATGCTTCAAAAATACTTTTCTTTTGTTCTGTTGTTTTGTTCACTCTTTATTGTTGCCGATCTGTTTGCGCAGAGCCGCCAGATTGAGATTGAAAGTGAGGTAACCATCCGGGACCAGGTTACCATCAATGGCCAGCAAATATCCTATACAGCTACCGCGGGCACGCAACCTGTTTGGGGCGATGATGGCGAGCCGATCGCCTCACTATTTTATGTTTATTATAAGCGCGATGATGTGGATGATCGCTCCCGCCGCCCGATTGTTTTCTCTTTTAACGGAGGGCCGGGTTCGGCTTCTGTTTGGATGCACATCGGGTACACGGGCCCGCGATTTCTGGCAATTGATGATGAAGGCTATCCGGTTCAGCCATACGGAGTCATCGAAAACAACCACTCCATACTGGATGTAGCCGATATCGTATACATCGATCCCGTAAACACAGGCTTCTCCCGAATAGTGGATCACGATGTGGACAGAAGCACATTTTTTGGTGTGAATGCCGATATTCGCTACCTGGCTGACTGGATCGACAACTTCGTGGGACGACACGATCTGTGGACATCACCCAAATACCTGAAAGGTGAAAGCTATGGAACCACCAGGGTTGCCGGGCTTGCACGCCAACTTCAAAGTGCACACTGGATGTTTATAAATGGGGTGATTTTGGTATCCCCTACAGGCATGGGACTCGAACCGCCCGCAATGACGCCCAGATCTGAAATTCTCAAACTGCCCTATTATGCGGCAACGGCGTGGTACCACAATGCGCTGGATGATGAGCTTCAAAATGCAGATCTGTATGATTTTTTGCCCGAAGTTGAGCGATTTACCATTGAAGAGTATTTGCCGGCAGTTGCCCGGGGCGGTTCACTTTCTGGAGAGCAGAGACAAGAGATTGCCGAGAAAGTATCGCACTACTCAGGTATTTCTGTGAGGGAGATTCTGAACCATAATCTCACCATCCCCACATCATTCTTCTGGAAAGATCTGCTGCGCGATGAAGGCCTCACAGTGGGCCGTCTCGATTCCCGATATCGCGGAATAGACCGGATGGTTGCCGGCAGTAGTTACGATCACGACCCGGCGCTCACTTCATGGAACCACTCCTTCACACCGGCCATCAATCACTATTTGAGGGAGCATTTGGGCTACAATACCGATCTTAAATACAACATTTTTGGCCCGGTTCGCCCCTGGGATATGAGCAACGACACCACTGCCGATGATCTGCGCCGCGCTATGGGTGAAAACCCGTTTATGCATGTGATGGTACAATCGGGCTATTACGATGGGGCCACTGATTACTTTTCAGCAAAATATGTGATGTGGAATATGGACCGGAGCGGAAAGGTTCAGGATCGCCTGCGATTTGAAGGGTACCGAAGCGGCCACATGATGTACCTCCGCCAGGAAGATTTGGTCACATCAAACGAGCATATCCGTGAATTTATTCGTGAATCGTTGACGGATGGAGAATCAGCCAGATACTGATTCAGGTAAACATAGAAATGGGTGTGTATTGATCAGCTACATCACCACCCAAAATAATCTCGGAGCCCACGCAAAGCCAGGCGTGGGCTTTTATTTTTTCAGTTTCATCTCCTTTCTTCACGCCAAAATAGACCGTTGCGGGAATGTTTTTTTTCCTCATCATGATTTTTCCTACAGCCGCCTGGGCAAGGCATTTGGAATCCCACGGTACCAACCTGCTGCAATTGGAGATAAATCTCGCAACAAGGTGAGTGTATTGAGGATCGGGATTAGGCGAATCCCTCTGATGATCTTCAGAAGGATTGCCAAGCAATTTTGAAAAGTGTTTGAATGGTAAAATCAACAAAAGAAAACGCACACTGAAAAGAAGAAACAGAATGCGAATTAAAAGCCACTTTTCCCGAAGTGGTTTTCTGAGAAATGAACTGAGATATAATTTTGTGTGCTTCATCCAAAAATATCAGCCTGAGTTCCGGCATTTGTAGACTAAGCACAATGTAGATGAATTCTTTGTTACTTTTTAGTAAAAGTGCTCAAAGCCTTTTTGATATCATCCGTACCGGAGAGAAGGTCGAATTCTGTTCCGATGGTTTCGGGAGTTTCCAGCACCTCTGCCAGAATAGAAGCCACATCTTCACGCGGAATCTCACCACGATCCAGTTTTGCGGCAATCGAAACAAGCCCGGTCCCTTCATCATTGGTGAGTCTTCCTGGTTTTACGATTGTATAATCCAGCCCACTGTTTCGCAGGGCTTCATCCGCCTCTGCTTTTGCCTGCTGATAAACCCGAAATACATCATCACCACGTGGAGTCTCAAGGCCCATTGCGCTTATCATAACGTAGCGGCTGATGCCGTTAGTTTTACAGGCATCGATCAGCTTTATGGCGCCGTCCCGATCAACCGTCCATTTTCGTTCTGCACCACTGCCCGGTCCGGCCCCGGCAGCAAAGATTACCGCGTCAACATCACCTGTGGCATCAGAAAGATCATCCAGATTCGCGATATCAGCAATGACCGGATAAACCCCCATTCTTTTTAAATCCTCAGCCTGCTCCTCTTTTCTGATAATGCCCCGCACGGTGTGGCCACGATTGATCAGTTTCGGTTGTAATAGTCTGGCGATTTGTCCCGATGCTCCTGCGATGGTGATCTTCATAGAATGATTGATTTATTTACTATTTACCAATAAAAAAGAGATCGGAATACTATAGTTCCCTGATACGAATATTTCGAAATCGCACTTCATCTCCGTGATCCTGTAACCCTATGTGGCCTTTTGGTGCATTGCCAAAGGATGGATGGCACTCAAATTTAGTGGCCCTCACCATGGTGTACCATTCAGCGCTCCAGCGGGTAAACTCAACCACTTTTTCCCCATTTTGCCAATACTCCATGTTGGGGCCTTCAGATACAATCCGAACGTGATTCCACTCTCCCTGTGGGCGGGTATTTTGTGGTACGGCTGGTTTCATATCATACAAAGCACCGGATAGCTGTTTTGCTGATGCACCCTGAACCGCATCGTTATCAATAATCTGCATTTCAATACCCGACCAGTAGATTTCCATTTCGGGCTGCTCAACCACATGGTGAAAAATGCCACTGTTACCTCCTTCCGATATCCACCATTCCAGTTCAAGCTCAAAATCATCGTATTGTCTTATGGTAATCAGATCATGACCACTCATGGGCCGGTCGCCGGGTCGAAAAATCAGCATTCCATCTTCAATAAACCATGTTTCATCGGGGAATGAATCCATATTGTAACCGCGCCAGTATTCGGCGGAAATACCATCAAAAAGAAGCTCCCAGCCGGCTTCTGCTTCTTCCTGGGTTAGTATGTTGAGAGTAGATTCATTATCTGAGGGTTTCTCTCCATTTGATGTGAACAATAAAAGTGTAAAGAGCAGAACAGATGTGGTGATGCTAAAAAAATTCATATGAAAATAGTTGGTTATAGTTGAACACCTGTTCAACTTATTGAAAGGCTTTGAAATAGAAAAATTGAACTTTAAAGAACACTGAATAAACAGCATGAAAAAGAGATAAATCCCTAAAACAGATATCATGCAAATATAATTGGATAGTCATACTGTTGCGACAGACCGTCTTTCTTTAAAGTGCGCGTTATCATTTTAGGTATTTATGGTTTTCGTTTTACTGAGGCGGTCGGTAATTAAGCGTACTCCTCTTTTAAATGAGAAATAGAAGAAAATCCATTCAATAAATACCCGAAACCGATTTCTAAAACCAATGAGGAAGAGAATGTGAACAAAAGACCATAAAATCCAGGCAAAAAAACCTGAAAATTTAAATCCGCGAATATCTGCAACTGCCTTTGCACGGCCAATTGTGGCCATACTGCCTTTATCAACGTATTGAAAAGCCGGCCGGTTTTCAGGATTTTCATACGGTCTGGTTAACAATTTTATGAGGAATTTTCCTTGTTGCATAGCTACGGGGGCGAGAGCTGGTAGCGGTTGTCCGCCGCTGTCTTCCAGGTATGCCGCATCTCCAATAACAAAAATATCATGAAATCCCGGTACTGAAAGATCTTGTTTTACCTTTACCCGGCCGGTTAAATCTTGTTCAGCCCCTAAACTTTTTAGTATAGGGGATGCGGCTACACCAGCAGCCCAGATGATATTGGGTGTTTCTATACTATTTTCGCCAAGATGAACAGTATTTTTTTCAATATTTGAAACGGGTGTATCAAGAAGCACCTCAACACCCAGGCTTTCAAGCATTCGTTGAGCTTTTGTAGCCAGCGAGGATGGATAACCATTCAGAATTTGAGATGCCGCCTCCACAAGAAAAACACGGATTTCTTGTTCTTTGATGGTCTTATAATCCCGCATCATGTTGCGTCTGGCAATTTCGGCAATGGCACCAGCCATTTCCACTCCTGTTGGCCCACCTCCAACAACCACGAAGGTAAGAAATGGCTTTCTGAGTTCACTGTTTTCGATCTGTTCAGCTTCTTCCAGCGACATTAAAATACGTTCCCGAATATTTAATGCATCGGATATCGTTTTAAGACTGGGGGCATGTTTTTCCCAGCTGTTGTTGCCGAAATAGTTGTATTGGGCACCTGGAGCAAGAACCAGTTTATCAAACGTGAATTGTCTTTGATCGCTAAGCTTTAGGAGATTTTTATCAGGGTCTATCTTTGTAACCTCGCCAAGTAATACGCGAATTTTTGATTTTTTACCTACTATTTCACGAATAGGAGCGGAGATATCCCCCGGCGAGAGTGCCGCAGTAGCTACCTGATACAGCAAGGGCTGAAAGAGATGATGGTTGGTTCGGTCGATAAGAGTAATGCGAGTATTCGATTTACGTAACCCTTTGGCAACTGTAATTCCACCAAAACCTCCGCC
>SLGA01000118.1 GCA_007123985.1 Balneolaceae bacterium
CTGTTTTTTTTTTTTTTTTTCAGCTTTTATGAATGATTTATCAATCAACGGTGAATGCAGCAACACAGGCGGTGAGAAGGCTTTTGCCAATTCCATATTCTTCTCAGAGTTAAACACACATCGAATTTGAGGGAAATTTGCTCTGCTTGCACCACCTGTATGAAAATCAATTCCAATATCGATCTTTGGAATAATTTCATTCATTATTATATATGCAAGTAATTTTGCTAAGGATCCGGTTTTACTACCCGGAAAGCTTCTGTTAATATCTTTACCATCTGGAACGCCACGAACATTCTGAATAAACCCATAGACATTCATAAGAGGAATGGCAATTACGGTGCCTTTCTCCGGTTTTACCATGTTATTTATCAATAACCTGCGAACAATTTCTATTCCATTAATTTCGTCGCCATGAAGCCCTCCGGTAAGTAAAAGTACCGGGCCGGGATTTTCGGAGCGAATTACTCTCACAGGCAAATCAATATTAGTATGGGTTGGCAGGCGTGCAATTGTGAGGTGAAGTTGCTTATCCTCTCCCCTTGCGATTTTTTCACCATTTATTTGAATAACATCAGGCATCACTTCTGTATTTTCTGCGGGTGTTGTTTTTTTTGGCCGATTTATTAATCAACTCTTCAACATACTTAACAATTTCTGTGGCAATGTCTTTACCGGTTGATTTTTCAATTCCTTCCAGCCCCGGGGAGGAATTTACTTCCAGCACGAGTGGTCCGCGTTCTGATTGGAGCATATCAACACCGGCAATGGATAAATTCATTGCTTTTGCAGCTGTGAGTGCAATTTCTCTTTCTTTTTTACTCAGTTTAATAAGCTTACCGGAGCCTCCCTGGTGTAAATTTGACCGAAATTCACCTTCTTTTCCTTGACGCTTCATTGCACCTACAACCTTGTTTCCAACCACAAAAGCTCTTATATCGGCCCCCTTAGCTTCCTGTATAAATTCTTGAACAATCACCCTTGCCTTCATGCTGTGAAAGGCTTCAATGATCGATTCTGCAGCTTTTTTTGTGGGTGCTAATACCACACCGTAGCCTTGTGTACCTTCAAGAAGTTTAACAATGAGCGGAGCTCCGCCAACTGAATCGATAATTTTGGCGACTTCTTTACTATAGTTGGTAAATACGGTTTTTGGCATACCTACGTTGGAACGGGCCAAAATCTGTAAACTTCTGAGCTTATCCCTTGATCGGACAAGAGACTGGCTTTCAACGACTGATGGAATATTCATCATCTCGAACTGACGAACTACTGCAGCACCGTAAAATGTAACAGATGCGCCAATTCTTGGTATAACTGCGTGTACATTTTTGATTTTCTCACCATTATAAAAAATCGCCGGACTGTCTTGCTCAATTACAATGTCGCATTTCAGGTGGTCTAATACTACGGCTCGATGGCCTCTGTTTTCTATTGCTTCCACCAGGCGTTTTGTGGAGTACAGGGCTCTGTTTCTAGATAAAATAACTATACGCTTCTCTTTGTCTTGCATTTAATTTGTTTGATTGGATAAAAATTTTTGAGATACATCAACTATAAATTTATCGGTTAGAAATCTTCTCCCGATAAGCATAGGATATTTCATTTTTGATCTGTCTGTAAGTGAAAGCTGAATCTTAAATAGAGTACCGTAAAAATGAATCTTTTGTTTAATGATTACTCGCTCTTCAATTTCACCATTTGAACTTCTGACGCGTTTAATTTTATGAACCGGTGCGTTGTACTGTTTTTCTTCATACTCGGGATGATTGGGATCTAACACATAAAATTTAGCATGAAGTCTGCCTTTTACTTTTTCAACGGTGATATCATGGCAGTGCAGACTGGATGTATAAGCACCCGTATCAATTTTTGCATCAATATTAAAAATAGATAGCTCCGGAAGGTCTATTTTTTCTATACGCCCAATAATTTTCTTTGATTTTTTATTTAGCAATGAGCCGTCCATATCGATGTAAAAAATAAGGCCTTTTTAGCTCGTGTGCATTCACTATTTTAAAGCTTCATTTTTCAAAAAAAAATTGTCCTTATTTAAAATGATCGATATACCAGACAAACCAATACTGCTTTTAGATGAAAAAAGATGCCGAAATAACATCAAACGAATGGCTGATAAAGCCAAAGCTGCCGGGTGTGAATTCAGGCCACATTTCAAAACACATCAATCAGCAACAATAGGAGAATGGTTTCGTGAGCATGAGATAAAAGGAATTACCGTATCCTCCATTTCGATGGCGGAGTACTTTTGCAACAACGGATGGGATGATATTACAATTGCATTCCCTTTTTTCTTATCACAGATTAATGCTTTAAAGGTACTTAATCAGAAATGCAGTCTTAGGTTATTTGTAAACTCGGTTCGTGATGTGAAATTACTGTCTGAGAATTTATCCAATGATTTTCGGGTCTACATTGAGCTTGATACAGGGTACACTCGAAGCGGAATTCCGCAAAACAACAACGACTTAATCACTTCCATAATTAATGCGTGCAGCGAGATAAGCCACGTACACTTCCATGGATTTTACGTTCATCATGGTGGTACATATCAAGCAAAAGGAATCGAAGAAATTAAACGTATTATTGCACCAACACTATCTGTTTATCAAGAGATGAGACAGGTGTTTCCTGATGCAAAATTTTCCCTTGGCGATACTCCATCGGCAAGCGTACTTTCTGATTTCGACAATGTTGATGAATTAAGCCCAGGTAATTTTGTGTTTTATGACTGGATGCAAACACAGATAGGTAGCTGTACTCTTAACGACGTTGCCTTATTTGTATTACTGCCCATAGCTCAGGTTTTAAAAGTTCAAAATCAGGCAATACTACACGGCGGCGCTGTTCATCTTTCTAAAGATTTTATTGAGAATGAATGCGGAAGAAACTATGGCCAGGTTGTTAGATACACCAGGGAGAATGTTATTAGTGAACCGGCATATATTACTTCACTTTCGCAGGAGCACGGAATCCTGAATGCAACACCTGATAATGTGCAAGATTATGTGATAATATGCCCTGTTCACTCCTGCTTAACTGCAAATCTTCATTCATTTTACCTCACGGCTGATGGTAAGAAAATTGAAAAAAAAGTACTCTCATGAATCCAAAGCTTACCGTTGAAGAGAAATATTCTCAGCACTGGCCGTTTGTTTGTGTATTAAGTTTAATCGTTGCCGGTGCGTTGTTTTATAACTATCAGATAACGGAGAATATACTTCTTGAAGGTTATCTGCGCCTTGCATCATTTGGTTTTCTTGCACTTTCAATACTGAGTTATTTCAAGATCCGGGATGGTAAAGTGCTGATAGACCTTGAAACAGACACGGAAGGGGTATTAAAGGTTATGTACAGTGTTCGGAACAATTACATACACAGTGAAGAGTGGACAGTTAAAGAACTGAATGAGATAAAAGTTGATGAAATGCCTAACCGAAGTTTGTATAACGATTTAATGAAAAAAGACAGATGTGTTCGCTTCAAGAGAAAAAAAGAAGAAGACTGGATCTATTTCAATAAGATAAATGGCCGCGTGATACCATTTACACAGGAAAACGCAGAAAAAATAAAAACATATCTGGTAAATCTGAAAAACGGATTATAAGCCCTCTTCAAGTGGATCTGGATCATCTGTGAATGCCTGCTTCCAAAAGATATAAACCCCCATTGCCAGCCCTTTTATTATAAAGAAAGAGAACACAAACATCAGTCCGATATCCTGAAATATCACGATGATTACAAAATAAATAGCCAGTAGAATAAGTCTGTTCTTGTGCTTTTTTATAGATTCTCTGTCAAATTTCGGGATTTTATCAAACGGAATGGTACTGACCATTAAAAAAGAGAGAAGAACCAGAACGGGTACCAATACTGACAACACACCATGATTTAAACCTTCAAAAATATCCATTCTGTTCATAAATGTGAGATAAAATGCTGCGAGCATTATTGCATAAGCCGGTGAAGGCAAACCTCTAAAGTAGTCGTACTGAACAGTTTTTGATTCTACATTAAAACGGGCAAGGCGAATCGAACCGCAAATTGGTGCAAGTGCACTTAGTAAAATGCCAACTATACCCATCTCAAAAAATGCGACGTGATAGATCAGAAATCCCGGTGCTACGCCAAACGAAACTACATCACTGAGAGAATCGAGCTCCATTCCAAACTCGCTTGTGGAGTTCGTTAAACGAGCCATAAAGCCATCCAAAACATCAAACATCCCTGCCAATACAATCAGCCATGCACCCATCATCAGGTTTCCGTCAGATACCAATATCATAGACAGAAAACCACAAAAGAGGTTCATCAATGTAAAGAAACTGGGTACTACAAAGCGGGGAATGGGTTTAATTTTACGGGGTTTTAACCGCTTTCTGAACCGCTTCTTTTGTATTGGGTATTTCATTCGGTATGTCTGTTTTGCAAAATCAGATAGAATCCTCTCCTGCTTTCGGCAGTTTAGCGAGAATGGACTCTCCGGCAACCGTAATATCCCCTTTTTTTACAAGTATTTCAGTGTTTTCGGGTAGTAGCACATCCATTCGGGATCCGAATTTCATTATACCAAATCGATCTCCCGCATTCAATCTATCACCTTCTTTAAGATGATAAACAATTCGCCTTGCAAGAAAACCGGTAATTTGTTTGAAGAGTATCTTTGTACCGTTGGAGTGCTTTACCCCAAAATGGGCACGCTCGTTTTGTTCAGAGGCATGATCTTCCCAGGCCATCAGATACTTTCCGGGATAATATCGAAGGTATTCCAGCGCTCCGGAAACAGGATTTCTGTTAACATGAACATTTAACGGTGAAAGAAAAATGCTAATCTGAATTGCCTTGGATTTCATGTATTCAGGTTCATCAACAGGCTGAATCAAAACAACTTTTCCATCAGCGGGGGAAATTACAAAATTGTTATCCGGATCTTCAGGCGGAAATCTGTCGGGATCGCGAAAGAAATAGAGAATTAAACCGCATAAAGCCAGTAATAACGGATAGATAATCCAGCCTAACCAGCCGGGAGCAAATGACACAGCGTAGCCAACAACAAAACTGAAAACAAAAACCACAATAATTGTCGGGAAACCTTCTTTAGCGAGCATAAATTAACCTCCGAAGGTTCTTAAAATGTCATTAAATGTTATAAGGATGAATAGCCCGATCAAAAAGATGAAGCCCAGCTGCTGTAAACCCATACGAACTTTGGGTGAAGGTTCTCTTCGGGTTATTCCCTCATAAACAAGAAACATAAAGTGGCCTCCATCGAGCGCAGGGATGGGCAGCATATTCATAATTGCGAGTGTAATACTAAGAAAAGCGGTAATATTCCAGAACCCTCGCCAGCCTCCTGCATCGGTTGCTTCCCGCGTTATATTTGCGATGGCAACAGGTCCTCCGAGATTTTCTCTTACTGATATGTCTCCCGAAAACATCCTCCCGATACCTTTAATGATACCAAAAAATGTATCGTTTGTGCGGTCCAGGCCTACACCAAACGACTGGGCGGCATTGTATGATTTTTGCTGAAGTTCAAACACATCAGCAGGATGAGGTGCCTGGATTCCGATAGTTTTTGTTTCAGGATCCGGTGTTACCTCAAGTGCGACGATCTCTCCGCCACGAATTACATCTACGTTTAACGTTTCTTCGCTGTTTTGAATAATTGTAACAAGCTGTAGCCAGTAATTAACCTCTTCACCGTTCACAGCAACTATACGATCACCGGGCTCTAACCCGGCTGCATAAGCCGGACTTCCATCCAGAACTCGTGAGACTTCACTAGGCAACGCATTCGTTTCATCAATAAAACGCCCTTCTCTGTTTATCAGATCGAGAAAATTTGGGGGAGTTGGGATAGTAAGCGTCTCCCCTTCTCGCTCCACAAGAAAGCTTAATTCCCTGTCGGTTATTGATGATGGACTAAATAGCTGATTAAAATACTCTACTTCCCTGCCATTAACACCAATCAGTTTGTCACCGGTTTGTAACCCGATTTGAGATGCAACACTACCTTCCTGAACATAAATACCATCAACTGATCGAACAGGAACAACGGTTTCTCCGTAACTCCACGCCATCCCGGCATAGATAAATACTGCAAGTATCATGTTGAAAATTACCCCCGCAAGAATCACAACGGTTCTCTGCCAAACGGGCCTGCTCCTGAATTCATCCGGTTTTATCTCATCGTCAACAAAACTATCATCCATTGACTCATCAATCATACCGGCTATCTGAACATATCCACCCAAGGGTGTTGCTCCTACCACATATTCAGTTTCGCCTTTTTTAAATCCAAAAATTTTTGGAGGAAAGCCGATAGAAAATTTATTGACTCTCATCTTAAAGTATTTTGCTGCAAGGAAATGCCCTAACTCATGTATCGTTACAAGAATAAAAATAGCGGCAATAAAAACCAGAATAGTTGTAGATAAGCTTAGAATCCAGTCCATAAATTATTTCAA
>SLGA01000266.1 GCA_007123985.1 Balneolaceae bacterium
GAAAAGGATATTTCATATTTCATTGGTAGAAAAATTCAGAAATATAAAATTGTAAAACATTTAGAAACGGGCGGAATGGGTGCCGTTTTTTTGGGAGAACGCTGCGATGGTACTTTCCAGAAACAGGTTGCTATAAAAATTTTGAAAAGAGAGTTTGCAAGCCCCAATATTAGTGAGCGTTTTAAACAGGAAAGGCAAATTCTTGCAAACTTAACCCATCCCGGAATTGCCAAACTGTATGATGGCGGCATGTTTGAGGGGCTTCCGTATATCGTTATGGAGTATGTGGAAGGAGAGCAAATCAATGCTTACTGCAATTCGAATAAGCTCTCTGTAAAACAGCGCCTCAGTCTTTTTGGAAAGGTATTGGATGTGGTTGATTTTGCGCATAAAAACCTGATTATTCACAGAGACTTAAAGCCCGAAAATATACTTGTAAACTCCCGCGGAGATGTAAAGATTCTCGATTTTGGAATTGCCAGGGTAGAAAAACAGTCCGTTCAGGAAACAGACCACACGGATGGTTCCCATTTTTTAACGCCTCAGTTTGCTTCACCCGAACAGCTTCAAAAGAATGACGTAAATACCCTGTCCGATATCTACTCACTTGGAATTCTGCTCAACCAGCTTCTTATTGATGTTCCTCTTTTCGAGGTAGAAGGGTTGACAATTGAAGAGCTACAACAATTAAAATCTTCGGTTTTATTCAAAACACCATCTGAGAAGTTCAAAGAGCTGCCTGATTTAATTAAAAATGATATTGCAGCAAAAAGGGGGATTACACCAAAACGTTTGGTTAGAGAACTCAAAAATGATCTGGACTCTATAGTTTCAAAAGCGATACAATCTGAACCTTCTCAACGATATGATTCTGCCAAAGCATTCAAAGATGATATGAAAAGACACGACAATTTTTTGCCGATTATAGCAAAGCAGCATGATCGTATCTACAGAATAAAAAAATATTTGAAGAGAAACCGTTCATATATACTCGCTTATTCGCTCTTGATTATTATGTCGATTTCAACCGCACTCGTAACAATTACAGGGATTTATGCAGAAAGAAATGTAGCTCTCTCTGAAATGAAAAAAGCAGAAGAGGTAACACAATTTTTGATTGGATTGTTTGATGATGCAAATCCAATCGAGCAAAGTGAAGGCGAAGTAACAGCAAGCGGCATTCTGGAGCTTGGAGTAAACCGGATTGATACCGTTCAGGATCCTGAAATAAGGCAACAACTATTTATGGTAATGGGTAATGCATTCCATAAGCTTAGTGAGTACGAGAATTCCCTGAATGTTCTTAATCATGCACTCAAAGAGAGTAAAGAGCATTTTGGCTCAGATCACATCCATACAGCAGATGTCTACAACGCTATCGGCAATCTTGAAGTTACGTTCTTCAACTGGCATCTGGCTGTCCCCCCCCTCAGATCGGCATTTGAAATTTATGAAGAACAACTGGCTGAAGATGACCTTAAGTTGATTAGTACAATGTCGAGACTTGGCAGATCATTGAATAATATAGGTGAAAGGGATTCAGCATTTGCTTTCTCTGAGAGAGCGTACCAACAAATTAATGAAGAACTGCTGCCAGAAACCTCTTTAGAAATAATGGATGATTATGCAATCTATCTGTTAAACAATGATCAGATTGAAGATGGAATAGAGGTATTACAAACTAAGGTTGATTACATCATTGAACATTTTGACGATGAAAATCATAAGCTTGTTAGCCCTTACAACCGATTAGCCCTTGCTTATAGATATGTAGAGAAGTACGAAACAGCCGTGGAATACTTTAAAAAAGCAATACATATAAGTGAATCTGCTTTTGGAATGGATCATCTTACAACAAATCGCATCAGGAGAAATATGTTTGGCTCACTTAATGCACTTGAACGCTTCGAGGAGCTGGAAAAACAGTATAAAATAGTGATTGAAACTACCCGTGATCGTTTCACTGAAAGCCACTGGAGAACGGGTCAGGTTTACGGAGGTTTTGGTATTTTCAAAATGGTTAGAGGTAACTATGCAGACGCTATGAAATATCTGCAGCTTCGAAATGATATATATGTAGAAACATTGGGTACAAACCATGAATGGACTGTTGGTGCCTTTTCATTTTTAGTGGCTATTCACAAGATTACTGAATCGGCAAAAGGAGATTCTCTATTTTCAGAACATATCAGCATGATTCACTCTCATAAACCGGATTTACATAGCCAAATACTAAGGTCACTCAATAGTGTTATTGAAATCTATGAGAATAAGGATGGGGATTATTCAAATATAATAGAACAGTACCGTGCTTTTTTACCTGCAGAATGATTGTTTTAAGGCAATCATCGCTTTTCATTTCTGTGTTTAAAGATCAAAGCTTATCATTAATACTTTCATTATCTAAAAAAATCCGGTTGACTCATAGTTTGTTAGAATCAACCGGATTTGAATGGTGGTTTACGATTTCAATTTTTGAAACCGCTCCTTAGATATGCGCAAATATGGGTAATAGTAAATGTAAAACTACCCCTATTGCTATTGGATTAATTGTGTTTAGATGTGAATTGTTCAGACTGTACCCTCTCCTGTAAGTGGAAGAAAATACCATTCTGATAAGAGTTATCCAGCAGAGAAATCAATACCTCTGGGGAATCGAATTCTGATGGAGTTCTGTAGTAGTTTAACGTAAGATATGCTTTATATCTCAGCGAGTGTCCATTGCCTTCTTTGGCTATTCTGCTCAACTCAGCTTCAACAGCTTTCGAAGTAAACTCCGGATAAGCTACTTTAATTTGAATTGCATTGAATAGCGAAGATTCAACTACACCTAAAACTTCGGATGACATGCCAAACAATAAGCCTGCTTCCAGTCTGTCAAAGGTTTCTTCACTCATGGATGTTGTAACAACTGTTGAATCCGCATTGGTTGCTGCATTGCTGGCTTCAACAGCGTTTATAAATGCTGATGCCATAAAGATGGCTGCAGTGATTACAAGTTTTAAAGCTTTCATTATGTAAGTTTTAATTGTGATTTAGTTTTGAACTTATATTTTATCAATCCGCAAACAAGTTACGGGGAAGTAATTTCTTCATACAAGTGTTTTTCTATTATTTAATCTAACTTTGATAATATTTATATGTCATTTTTGCATATTTTTTTTATGAAAACCCTTCCATAATCAATTTCATAACAATAACTTAACAGTGATAATACGGTTCATAATTATTTCTTGTGAATTCATTCTAAAAAAGCCCTTTTAATCCGAACTATTATAAAAAGCGTTTCCACGTTAAACAGTCCTATTACTGACAAAATATCATGTAGAATTTTTTAAATTTATCTTGTAAAAGCGCTTCGAAATTCTTCATTTTGCAAGAATGGCATACCACCAATCAAAACATTGAGCTCGTTTTGAGAGTTTTCACCCTAATGAATTCATTTTTTATCCATTAATCTATGTTTAATTAAATAAATTATGCCTATTAAGCCAATAGACAATATTAATTTAGATCTCAAGAAAGGAGATATCACCAAACAACCAAATATTGATGCCATCGTAAATGCGGCAAATGCACAGCTTAGGAGAGGCGGTGGAGTTGCAGGGGCCATTCATCGTATAGGTGATCCAATGCTTGAATCTGAAACAAGAAAGTTGGCACCTATAAAACCGGGAGAGGCAGTGATTACGTCAGCGCCAAATCTACCCAACAAACATATCATCCATTGTCTGGGGCCAATTTATGGCAAGGATAAGCCGGAGGATATACTTCTCGGAAACTGTTATAAAAATGCACTGAAGCTTGCTGATATAAATCACATCCAATCGATAGCTTTTCCTGCCTTATCAACCGGTGCATTCGGGTACCCGGTAGATGAAGCTGCAAGAGTCGCATTTAGTGCAGTTCAATCTGTATCAGGCAAATTAGTGCATGTTAAAATTGTTCGTTTTGTATTGTGGAGTGATGAAGACTATGAAGTCTACAAAGAGCTTTTAGAAAAACTAATTTAGAAGATTAGCTCTCATCGTAAATCTCGTTCAGAACTCCGGCCATTCTGATACCAGCCTGCAAAAGTCTCTCGAAAATAATGTCGAGGTTATGGTATCTGTATTCATACCCAATACGCATATTTCCGGGCAGGTTATAAATTCGGCTTCTGTAGCTCTTCGATTCGTAGGCCCAGTCGCGTACAGTCGCGCTTTGCCACTCTTCAATCTGTTCCGGAGTAGCCTTATTCAGCTCTCTTGAAAGTTCAGTATAGCTCATATTCAGTGACATAATTATGTCCGTATCCCAAACGCGGTGAAGGTTGGAATTCTGTCCCATCCATTGTACTCGCACCTGATTGCCACCCATGTCCTCTCCTGTTCCAACGTGCAATGGCTGATGTATATCCCCAACCATATGCATCACCATACGCAGCTTATCTCGCTCTTCATCTTTACTCAGCCCGCCCTCTTTCAGCTCTTCAATTAAGGTTTCAAGTGCCCATATAATGTCTCCACCTTCATCCTGTTCTGTCTCTTCGTAGGTTTTCCCGTCGGCAATGGTTGCCCAGTGCCAGGTTCTGGTATAATCGTATCTGCCATCCGATCGGATATCATCCATCCAAACTGTTGCAAGCGGAATGGATGTGTTGCCGAGTAATTGCTGTACACGCTCTCTTGCCGTATCCGTTAAATGATACTCTGCAATTTCACCTGTTACATAATGCCCAACCTGACCCCACTTGGCTTCGGTGTGTGTAGTTTCTGTGAGAAGAAAAAAGCTGAAAAGAAGAATTATCAAATACATAGTCAATGATTATTTCGATATGGTTATCCAATAAAGATAACATCTTCTCTTTTAATGAAAAGTTAAAAAGTAAGCGTAAACGTTCTTAGATCCTTAGAAACTACTCCGTGTTTCTTCTTTCTGCAGCAAGTTTTTTGATCAGCTCTTTCTCCTTATCCGTGAGATTTTGAGGCAGCTGAACGTCTACCTTTATCAAATAATCACCCCGTTTTGATGGAGTTTTCAAATGAGGCAACCCTCTGCCTCCCAAACGAAATACTTTTCCGTTTTTGGTTTCAGGGGGTATGTTAAGTTTAACCTTTCCTTCAAGTGTTTCAACAGTGATGGCACCCCCAAGAAGCGCAGTATAGAGGTCGATTGGTACTGTTTGATAAATGTCAGATCCTTTTCTTTCAAAATTAGCGGGCTCGTCGATTTTTATTTTCAGGTATAAATCGCCTTTTGGTCCTCCCGGTGCGGAAGCAAGACCCTTACCTTTTAATTTGAGACGTTTACCATCCTCAATTCCCGCAGGTATTTTTATTTTAACTTTCTCTCCATTCACCCTGAGCTGTTTTTCGGCACCCTTCAAAAGATCTTTTAAATCTATATGAATTTGTGCTTCGCTGTCGCGTCCTTTGGCAACACCTCTTCTTCGGGCATCACTTTGATACTGGCGTGTTTGGTATTGTGAACCGCCAAACGGATCACCTCCGCCAAACAGTGTTTCAAAAAAGCTGGAAAATCCGCCTGCACTACTTTGTCCTCTGGTTCCACCGCCAAACATATCTTCAAAGTTGATATGCACTCGTTGCCCTCCCTGGCCGGCATACTGCCCCCAGTTAAAATCATTTGGATTTGCACCCGCCTGCTGATATCTCTTCCAGTCTGAGCCAACCTGATCATAAAGTTTCCGTTTCTCAGGATCTTTCAGCACTTCGTATGCCTCTCCCAGCTCTTTAAACTTTGTCTCCGCAGTTGCATCTCCGGGGTTTTTATCCGGATGATATTTTGCCGCAAGTTTACGATACTTTTTCTTCAGTTCCGCTTCCGAAACATCGCGGGATACACCTAAAATGTTATAGTAGTCTTTATACTCCATATCTTCTTATTTATGTGGTTATAGAGCAAAAGTGATGCCACTCAAGGCATAATTGCAGTTATGTCAGGATTCTTTAAAGCATAAAAAAACCCCTGCCATATCCGGCAGGGGTCATCACCTTAACCATAACCACAGGGCTCAGTACTACAGCTCAATCGCTATAAATACATTGTTGCCCTGCCTGTTTACACGTAAAAGAACCGCGTCGGTTCCTTCTTGTTTCAACGCTCTTATAGAACCATAAAATTCGTTAGGGGTGGTTACCGGCTGATTTGCAACCTGCTGTATCACGTCTCCACGCCGCAATCCCTGACGATATGCACGGCTTGCTTGTGATATTTCGTTTACTACTACACCCTGCACATTTTCACCAAGTCGCAGCTGCTGCCGGATGGATTCGGTTAAATCATCCACGGCAAAGCCAAGTTCCTCTCTTAGCTCATCCAGTTCATCGGTTGACATGGAATCTGCGACTTCCTCAGGCTGAAGTTCACCCAGTTCTACATCTTTGGTAAGCCGTTCTCCTTCTCTGAAAATATCGAGCCTTACGGTATCACCCGGATTCCGATTACCTATTTCAACACGAAAGTCCATCCAGCTGC
>SLGA01000228.1 GCA_007123985.1 Balneolaceae bacterium
ATTACAAATTCACCAAGTTCTTCTTTGGCTCTTTCTATCAGAGCGTTTATGTTATCAAGATTAACGAGCAATCTTCTGTAACTTTTGGCTTTACTATGGGTGTGTATTTCACACAGCATTTCACGATGAAAAAGAGCTGAAAGCTCTTCCTCTGCACGGTTGAAGTATTTTCTGTCGTCAACCTTAGAATTCTCTGCCTTGGTTGCTTTATAAACATAGAACTCAATCGTAAAATCATCCACAGGTGCACCATGATCGTCCGTAGCGTGGATAATAAACTGCTGATACCGGCTGTATTTATTATCCGACCGACCGGAATACGCCCTGTAGGTTACATCTGTGATGTTTCTGAGTTTAGCCTTATATGCGGTAAACTGCTGAGGGGATTCGATGTTCAAGGCTTCAGTGGTCAAATCAATAATTCTGCCTCTCTCTTTTTCAAATTCACTAACAATTGTACCGTGATCGAGGCCGGCAAGTACACCGAACGAAAAATCATGAGCAGTGCTGGTTTGCGTCCATTCGCAAGGGGTGTTTGGGTCGGAAAAATCGAGTTTCAGTTTAATTGAGTCGATAGAAGAACCCGCAATCACGATGGTACCATCGGTGCCCGGTTTATTTACCCAGCCCCGAATTCCGGAATAATCCTCAATACCGGTAAGAATGGTTAGCTGAATCTGATCTTTGTTGTAGTAAGAAATTTCTTTTGAAAACAGATCGCGATGAGCGAGCTCCCATTGGTATGGACTTGCCAGCTCAAGGCCATCGAGTAATCTTCGGCCTACTTCAAGAAAGTCGCCAATTTTCCAGCGACCTTTTACCAGCCGTCCTAAAAATGATTTCCCCCTGTGAGCAAGCGGTGACCCAAAATTGGCCGGAGCCAGCATTACAATTCGTTTCACCGGGCACTCCTCAATTCGGTCGGCGTAGTACCGCCATATCCAGTGGCGAACAACCAATCCACCGGTTGAGTGAATTACAATGTTCAAATCGTACTTTTTGGATCCATCCGCATTTATGAGCTCTTTTTCGATTAAACGATTGTGCAAACCGTCAATCACATCATTAAATGTGATATTATCCTCACGGGATTCGTAATCAGCGTATAGAATGGTATCTACTGTACCAACTCCATTCTCTTCAAGTCTTTTTTTCATATCCACGAACGAGCTCGAACAATCACTCCATCCGTGGATTATCAGTGTGTGTGTTTTTGCCATTTTCCTCTACCCTCACCTCTGTTTTTTTTGGGTTCAGTGAAATGGCAATAAACTCAAAGGAGAGCAAATATCAAATTTATACACTCAATTTGTGAATTGATAGGTTGAAACGACCCAAAAAAATGAGCTCCGCCTCTTCAAACGGAGCCCACACTTAATCATAAACAATCGTTAGATATCCCAGGTGTTGCCGCTTTTAAACAGATCTGATGTATTCTTGAATTTTGAGCGGCTTACTTCCCGTTCAATAGCACGATGCGTGCTTTTCTCGTAACTCACAGAATCTGTTTTACGGATTATACCCATTGCAACAGGATGCTCCGGAAGTTGCATTTTTGCAAGTGCAAGATGCATCAGCGAATCCTGTTCAGTCGCATCGTGTACCAACACATTTGAAGCACCATTTTTAATTTTGGCTGCTTCCAGTTTCATTCCGTTTACTCGCAATCCCCTTTCTTTCTCTTTACCGAAAATTATGGGTTTGCCCTGTTCAAGTACTACCTGGTTATCGTGTTTCGTGTCTTTACTGGTTATCTGCTCGTGGATACCGTCGGTAAAAATTACACAGTTTTGAAGTACTTCAATTACCGAAGTTCCTTTGTGGTGATAAGCCTGCATCATCACATCTTCCATAAGTGCATGATCATTATCAGGTACTCTTGCAAAAAATGTAGCCCCGGCACCAATCGCAACCTCCCCGATATTGAACGGATTTTCATAGCTGCCTTCAGGTGCCGTTTTTGTTTTCATACCTGTAGGAGTGGTGGGTGAAGACTGGCCTTTGGTCATGCCGTAAATTCTGTTATTAAATACAATAATATTCAGATCCACATTACGGCGGCATGCATGGATAAAGTGATTTCCGCCTATTGCCATACAGTCACCGTCTCCGGTAAATACCCAAACATTAAGCTCAGGTTTTGCAAGTTTAGCGCCGGTAGCCACCGCAATTGCACGCCCGTGGATAGAGTGAATACCATAGGTATCGAGATAGTAGGTAATTCTGGATGAACAGCCAATTCCTGAAACACTTAAAAAGTTCTCTTTTTTATGATCCATTTGTGCAAAAGCTTTCTGCATATTTGCAAGAATCATGAAATCACCGCAACCGGGACACCATCTCACAGCCTGATCGCTAACAAAATCTTTACGGGTCAGTTTTTTAGGTATGTCTTTTACGTCCGTTTCCATAGCTAAGTTGTTAATGCGTTTATAATTTCGGCTTTTATTTCGGATGTAAAAAACGGTTGTCCCTTAACTTTGTTAAACTGTTTGTAGCTAAATTGAGGAAGTTTTGTCCTAAGATAGTTTGCAAACTGGCCGTTATTCAGTTCACAGACAATGATCTCATCAAATTTCGAAAAGATCTCTTCCGTATTCTGAGGCAATGGGTTGATGTAATTAAAATGTGTAAATCCAATATGTTCTTCCCCACCTTCGAGGAGTTCAGAGACCGCAGTGCTGATGGCTCCATGTGAACTGCCCCAACCTACAATGAGGAGCCTGCCTGATTGCGCACCGGTAACCGTTTGTTCCGGAATTCTCTTTGCAATTCTGGCAATTTTTTCTTCACGAATTTTGGTCATCTTTTCGTGATTATCGGGTTCGTATGTCAAATTTCCAGTATTCTCTTTTTTCTCTAACCCGCCAATTCTGTGTTCAAATCCGGCATCTCCTGGACTTTTCCAAAATCGGTTCAGAAATTCCGGGTTGCGCATATATGGTTCCCACTCTTCGGCAGGTTTATTAAACTGAGGAATATCAATATCCTGCAATTCTCCTTTCCCAGGTATCCTCCAGGGGCTGGTTCCGCTTGCCAGGTAAGAATCGGATAACATAATTACAGGTGTTGAATGCTCCATTGCGATACGAGATGCTTCATAACTGTAGAAAAAACAATCATCCGGAGAGCTTGCTGCAATCACTACGAGCGGTGCTTCTCCATGCCGGCCATACAGTGCCTGGTTCAGATCGCTCTGTTCTGTTTTTGTGGGCAAACCTGTTGAGGGTCCAGCCCGCTGTACATTAATCAAAACAAGTGGAATTTCTGAGATAATAGCTAATCCCATTGCCTCTGACTTTAAAGAAGCGCCGGGCCCTGATGTAGTTGTAACGGATAAATTCCCGCAGAATGCAGCTCCAATCGCTGCACAAACAGCCGCAATCTCATCTTCTGCCTGGAAAACAATCGCTCCCATGTCTTTTCGGGCTGAGAGCTCATGAAGTATTTCTGAAGCCGGTGTTATAGGATATGAACTGAGAGATAACTTTCTGCCGCTATTTTCTGCGGCAGCTAACAGGCCCCAGGCAGCTGCTGTATTTCCGTCTATATTACGATAGGTTCCTTTCGGAAGTTTTGCAGGCGGAATAACAATGGATGCACCAAAAACTTCGGTACTTTCCGCAAAACTAAACCCTGCATTCAATGCAAGCTTATTTGCTTCCAGCAATAGCGGTTTAGAGCTGAATTTTTTCTCAAGCAGATGAATTGTATTCTCCAGCGGCCGGCTAAATAGAAAAGAGACAACACCCAGTGCAAACATATTCTTACTGCGCGACATCGCTGCATTTTCAAGGCCAAGATCTTTCAGAGCCTCTTTGGTAAGTGATGTTGCCGGAGCCTCTATAACGTGAAACTCAGACAGGGATCCATCTTCAAGGGGGTTCGTATCGTAATCCGCTTTTTTCAGGTTGCGGGTGTTAAAACTGCCTGAATCTGCAATGATTGTTCCACCTGCTTTTAAAATGCGGATGTTCGCTTTCAGAGCCGCAGGATTCATCACTACCAAAACATCTACCTGATCTCCGGGTGTGTATATTTCTGTTCCGCCTATCTGAATCTGAAAACTCGAAACACCACCAACGCTACCCTGGGGTGCTCTTATTTCAGCAGGAAAATCGGGAGTGGTGGTCAAATCGTTACCTGCCCACCCCGAAGCCTGTGAAAACATATCTCCGGTCAGCTGCATGCCATCACCCGAATCACCGGAAAAACGAACCACTGCCTTCCTCATTTCTGAATTAAGAACTTTTTCAGTCATAAATATCTCTCATCTCATGTTACGGGTAGCTGCCGGTGCTTATTAACCGTGAAGCAGCTCTTTTCTTGCTATAAGTACTTCCTCACTCTCCTCATAGTCCGGATCCGGAATAATGCAGTCTGGAACCGGGCAGAATGCAATGCACTGTTCCTCTTCGTGGAACCCTTTACACTCTGTACATTTATCGGTCACTATGAAGTAGAAGTCGTCAGATAGTGGTTCCTGCATCTCATCAGCATCCACTTCTTTACCGTTCAGAAGAGATACCGTTCCTGATAGAGAAGTGCCATCTGCCATCGACCACTCTGCTCCTGGTTCATATATTGCCTGATTAGGACATTCCGGCTCACAAGCTCCACAATTGATACATGTATCGGTTATTAATACTGCCATTTTTCTGTTCGTTTTAATTATTTACTGTTCAATTTTTTTAAGCATGTTGACTAACGGATCTTTTATTAGATAATTAGACAAAAAACTCTAAATAAATGTACTAAAAAGGTTGGCAGCCTACAACAAAATGGACCCCAACCTCTTTAATTTAGAATGAGTATAGATTACTGAAAATTTTCGAGCTTAAATCCCTGGAGTATCTTGATGTAATTAGCCCTTTCGAAAGCACTCGGATCGGCCACAGAGGCAGAACTCATAGCACCTTTCATCTCTTCTAAAGAGCTGTATTCTTTCTCTTCCATCCACTCTGTCATCTCTTTTTGAATTTGCTGAAGAATGCCTGGCCCGCTGTACAAGAGAACGGATGCCATCATGGCTACATCCGCACCGGCAAGTACCATCTTTATCACATCCTTTGCTGTATGTATGCCTGTTGTAGCAGCTATACTACCCTTTAGATGCGGTCTTAGCATCGCAATCCAGCGTAATGGCAGTCGCTTTTCAAACGAGCTGCTCAGTTCGAGACTTGGCTGTACATCCAGGTTTTCAAGATCAATATCCGGCTGATAGAAACGGTTAAACAGAACCAGACCATCTGCCCCGGCCTCTTCTAGCTGCACGGCCATATTCCCAAAAGCACTGAAATAAGGGCTCAGTTTAACTGAAACGGGAATAGTAACGGCCTCTTTAACAGCCTTCAGGTCGTTGATGTACATCTGTTCAACATCCGCTGAAGTGAGGGTAGGATCACCAGCTATGTAGTAGACATTTAGTTCTATTGCATCTGCACCCGCTTCCTGCATGCGCTTAGCGTATGATCTCCACCCTCCTTCAGAAACACCGTTTATACTGGCAATGATCGGTATATCCACTGCTTTTTTGAGTGATACAATTTGCTCAAGATAGTCTTCAGCATGCAGATTGTGATACTCCTCAGGCTCGGGAAAATAGCTGAGCGCCTCAGCGTAACTATCCTGGGAAGATGTTAAATAGTGATCCAATGCCCTGTTTTCTGCATTTATCTGCTCTTCAAACAGTGAGTACATTACAACAGCTGATGCACCGGCATCTTCCATTTTTTTTACGTTGTCCACTTCACTCGATAGTGGTGATGCTGAAGGAACCAGCGGATTTTTTAGGGTAAGCCCCAGATATGTTGTCTCTAAATTCATGGTAATCTCGTTAGTTTTGGGAATATTATTTGCGGACGATAAATCCGGCCTGTATCTATATACAGGCCGGTTGCATGCTCTATTTCTCTTCCGGTTCGTACACTTTTTCAAGCTGCTCGTACACTCTCCACTGTTCGTACACTTCTTTTTGTGCCTGTGTCATAAGCTGCTTTGCAATTTTCGGTTGAGATTTGGCCAGCATCAGATATCTCATTTCATTGTATGCGTAATCTTTGAGATCAATTTTTGGTGCTTTTGAATCGAGCTGGAATGGATTTTTTCCCTCGTCTGCCTTCATCGGATCGAACCTGAAGAGCGGCCAGTATCCGGAATCAACGGCCAGTTTCTGCTGTGTTAATCCATCTTTCATGTTGTAACCGTGTGCAATACAGTGGCTGTATGCGATGATTATGGATGGACCGGGGTATCGCTCTGCCTCAACAATAGCTTTCATTGTCTGCATATCGCTGGAGCCCATTGCGATTCGTGCAACATAGGCCTTACCACTGTTAATCGACATCAGGCCAAGATCCTTCTTGCCTACACGCTTCCCGGCAGCTGCAAATTTCGCAACAGCTCCAAGTGGTGTGGCTTTCGAACACTGGCCGCCGGTGTTCGAATACACCTCTGTATCCATAACGAGGATGTTCACATCGCGGCCGCTGTCCAGAACATGATCAAGCCCGCCATAACCGATGTCGTATGCCCACCCGTCACCGCCAAATATCCAAACACTTTTTCGTACCAGATAATCGGCAAGGCTAAGCAGCATTTTCGTTTCTTTTGTTTCCGAGCTTTTCAGCGTCTCTTTCAGTTTGGAAACTCGTTCTCGTTGCTCAAAAATACCGGGTTCGGTTGTTTGATCGGCGGTCAGAATCTCCTGAACCAGGGTTTTATCCAGTGCACCGTTCATGCCACTAAGTAACTCTCTTGCCTGTTCGGTGTGCTTATCTATAGTGAGCCGGTAGCCAAGCCCAAATTCTGCGTTATCCTCAAACAGCGAGTTCGACCATGCCGGTCCTAAACCCTGGCTGTTTGTTGTGTATGGTGTGGAAGGCAAGTTACCTCCGTATATACTCGAGCAGCCGGTAGCATTTGCAATCACCATGCGATCACCGTAAAGCTGAGTGATTAGTTTGATATAAGGAGTTTCACCACAACCCGCGCACGCACCTGAAAATTCAAAGAGCGGCTGCAAAAACTGTGATCCTTTTACGGTTTCCTGTTTTATTTGTGATCTGTCGTACTCGGGCAGAGTAAGGAAGAATTCCCAGTTATCAATTTCTTGCTCCAGCAGCGGTTCAATCGGTGCCATGTTCAAAGCTTTTCGGCCAACATTTGTTCGGTCTTTTGCCGGGCAAACCTCAACACATAGCTCACAACCGGTACAATCTTCGGGTGATACCTGAATACTTACTTTTGTGTTATCAGGCCATTCGCGCCCTTTTGCATCCATGTACTTGAATGTTTCAGGGGCAGCTTCCAGAAGTTCGCCATCAAACGCCTTCATGCGAATTACCGCATGAGGACAAACAAACATACATTTACCGCACTGAATACAGATATCCGGCTCAAGCACCGGAATATCCAGTGCAATATTTCGTTTTTCCCACTGCGTTGTTGCTGTCGGGAAGGTACCATCTGCCTGGAATGCACTTACCGGAAGATTATCGCCGTTACCGGATATAATTTCTGCGATTACTTTCTGCACATACTCGGGGGCTTCGGCGGGTACAGGTGGACGCATCTCAATGGCTGAGCCTGCTTTCTCTGGAACTTTTACCTCAAAGAGATTCGCCACAGAGTTGTCTACAGCTTTGTAATTGCTCTGCAGAATTTTCTCGCCTTTGTTTCCATATGCTTTTTTAATGGCATCCTTAATTAACAGAATTGCCTTCTCTTTCGGTAAAATTTCTGAGATGGCAAAGAAACAGGTCTGCA
Source organism: Balneolaceae bacterium (assembly GCA_007123985.1). Lineage (GTDB taxonomy): Bacteria > Bacteroidota > Rhodothermia > Balneolales > Balneolaceae > Rhodohalobacter. The sequence continues at coordinate 7,768 of SLGA01000228.1, forward strand.
TTACGGTGTTGATTCGGGTACCCATTCCATTTTCACGGGCAACTTTGTATGCATCAATACTATAGAACTTCAGTTTTTTATCGATAATCTGCTGCTGTACCTTTTCAGGTATATTATCCCAAACCTCATCAGGTCCATAAGGTGCATTCAGTAAGAATGTTGCTCCCTGACGAGCTTTTTTCAGCATATCGAGCCGGTTCAGAAATTGAAACTGATGGCAAGCTATGAACTTGGCTTTATCAATAAGGTATGCCGAGCGAATTGGACTTGGGCCAAATCGGAGGTGTGAAACAGTTGTAGCACCCGATTTCTTTGAATCGTAAACAAAGTATCCCTGGGCGTAATTATCTGTATTATCACCAATAATTTTGATTGAATTTTTGTTAGCGCTAACGGTACCGTCTGCACCAAGCCCGTAGAACAACCCTTCAAATACCTCCGAATCCATTTCCCAGCCATCTGTAGAAAAATCGAGACTTGTGTTGGTTACATCATCTTGAATTCCAATAGTAAAATGATTTTTCGGTTTTTCAGTTTTCAGTTCATCAAAGATGCGGCTAATCATTGGTGGTGTGAACTCTTTGGAAGAGAGGCCATAACGGCCGTTTACAACTTTCGGTTCTTGCTTAAATGTTTTCCAGCCTTCCGTTCTGTTTTCGTGCAGAGTTGAAATAACGTCGTTGTAAAGCGGCTCTCCAACACTGCCCGACTCTTTGGTTCTGTCGAGCACAGCAATTGCTTTTACAGATTCAGGAAGTGACTGGATCAGGTGTTTCATACTGAACGGACGGAATAGCCGAACTTTAATTAAACCTGTTTTTTCTCCCCGTTTATTGAGCTTGTGCACAGTTTCGTGTGCAGTTTCAGCTCCGGAGCCCATCAAAATGATAACTCTTTCCGCGTCTTCATCACCAAAATATTCAAACAGTTCATACCGGCGACCGGTATGCAGTGCCAGTTTGTTCATATTATTTTGAACAATTTCGGGACAGGCATTATAAAATTTATTGCCCGATTCTCTTGCCTGGAAAAATACATCCGGGTTTTGGGCAGTACCACGTATAATTGGTTTATCAGGAGTAAGTGCACGCTGGCGGTGGGCGATCACCCATTCATCATCAATCATATCTCGCATTACATCTTCTGAAATCTGATGGATTTTTTGCACCTCATGTGATGTACGGAAGCCATCAAAAAAGTGAATAAATGGAATTCGCGACTCCAATGTTGAAGCGTGGGCAATCAAAGCCATATCCATTGCCTCCTGCACGCTGTTCGAGCCTAACAGAGCAACTCCGGTGGGCCTCATGGCCATTACATCGCTATGATCTCCAAAAATGGAAAGAGCATGAGTTGCCACTGTTCGTGCAGCTACGTGAACCACAGCAGGTGTTAATTCACCAGCAATTTTATAGAGGTTCGGCATTTTGAGGAGCAAACCTTGTGATGCGGTAAATGTAGTTGTTAATGCCCCGGTTTGAAGCGCACCGTGCATTGTACCTGCAGCGCCACCCTCACTCTGCAGTTCAGCAACTTCCGGTACAGTTCCCCAAATGTTTTTCCTGCCGGCCATCGACCATTCATCACTCCATTCACCCATAGGTGATGCCGGCGTGATAGGGTATATGGCAATTACTTCACTTAATTTATGGGCAATGTATGCTGCTGCTTCGTTTGCGTCAATGGTTACCTGTTTTTTCGACATGGGTACTTCCTCCGGGGATAATTGATTCTGTTTAAATCTGGTATGTAATTGGTTTTATTATTCAACTGCTTAAAACACACGATCTCTACTCAAGCTGGCTGATAGAAATGATACTGCCACCATTTTGAACTTCTTCTTTTAGAGCTTCCAGTGTTTTAGTTTGAAAAAGAGTTTGAACACGATTTCTGATCGCTTTGTAATCTGTGTGAATCGGACATGGATTTTCATCATCGCACGTTTTAAATCCAATTCCGCATTGATGAAAAATGTCGAGCCCATCGATTGCATCTACAATCTCAAGCAAAGTTATTTCATCAGGCGGGCGCGTAAGCCGGAATCCACCAGTAGGGCCTTTCATGGAGTAAAGCAGTTTCTCTCTCACCAAAAGCTGTAATATTTTACTTAGAAAATGTTTGGGTATGTCCTGCTCAGTTGCAATTTCATTGAGCTCTACGTTCTTCTCACTTGATGAGTGAAGTGCTATATAGAACATAGCTTGCAAACCGTAATGACATGAAGCTGAAAACATAGAGTACCTGTTATGAACCGGTAGTTATTAAATATCATCACTTTAAGGATGACTGTTAACCTACTAACTGCACCACACTCTCTTACCGGCAATTGGTTAAATCTTTATTAAAGATATTTAGATAAAAAACTCTAATTAAATGTAATAAAAAAGTTCTCTGGGTACAACTTGTATTTATCAGATTAGATTGAGTCTAAGAAAGGTGCAGTAGTAAGAGACACGGAGAGTCAGCCGAGTTTGTTGTTACTCTTCTTTTTTCCCCAGGCTTATGATACTCTCTCCTTTTTTTACATCTTCAGTAAGTTCATGAAGGGTTTTGGTGTTGAAGAGATTTTCAACCTGGCTTCGAACCTTTTTATACTCATCGTGGATGGGGCACGGATTAGAATCACTGCACTGCTTAAATCCTATTCCGCACTTTGTAAAGACACCCATACCGTCTATTGCATCAATTACCTCAATCAATGTAATCTCTTGCGGATTTCTGCCCAGACGGAACCCTCCTGTTGGACCCTTCATAGAAACGAGCAGATTGTTTTTAACAAGCTGTTGGAGAATTTTGCTTAAAAAGTGTTTAGGTATATTTTGTTCATCAGCAATCTGCTTTAGATCAACATTTTTTTCATCAGTTGAGTGCATGGCAATGTAAAGAATGCCCTGCAGACCGTAATGACACGAGGTAGAAAACATGTTCAGACAGTTAAATATTTATTAAGCATTGTGAAAACAATTCAGTACAAGTAATAGCTGATTACATAGTCCGAAATCAGTAATTAAGATAATAAAATGCTCGCGAAATAGATATCCAAAGTTGCCCCCCGCAGAGTCTATTTTAAACGTTATTCTATTCAAATAAGAAAAACTACCCTGTTTTTTCAGTAGCTATATCGCGTACTTTTTCAGCCAGATCTGCACAGTAGGTAACCATATCTACACTTGTGCAGTGCACAATTTCTTCATCCGGATCTTTTAACACCTCATTGCATTTACAATATAGATTGGAGAAATCTACCTGTTTCAATTTCTTATTATACTGGCTGCAGAATGTTATTAACTGATCAATGGTGAGGTTTGGCTCAAGCATTATATTCTTTTCCTCTGCATAAAGTTGCGCAAGGCCGTGCAGATATTTGTAGAGTGATCGCCTCGAAAATGTACATGCAGAAAAACTGACTACATCTTGCGAAGGCCTGTAGAGTTCTTGCATTGCACGCTTTAGATCTTCTTTTGCCTCTTCAAATAGTTGAGTTGCATTTTTTTTACTCATGGTTGTGGGATTATATGTTTGATGAAATTTTTGCCAGTTCGGCTGCTCAGTTACATCAGAACAGATCTGAGAAGGCCGTTTCATGATTAACCTTGCTGAATAAACAAGTAGTATGCCATTCACTAAAAACCGAACATCAACATCGAATTTCTTGCAAACTCCAGAACGGGCTGGAAATAAACACCAAGCAGCAATGTTGGAATAAGCAGTGCAAAAAGTATTATTTTCGAAGTGGTGTCAAATGTAATGGCCTCATCACTTTCACCCGGTTTAAAAAAGTACATATTCCGAACCACGCGGATGTAATAAAAAAGTGAAATCACGGTTGTTATACCCGCTATTGCTACCAGCCATATCCAACCGGCACTTATTGCTGCACCAAAAATGTAGAGCTTCGCCACAAAACCGCCCGTAGGGGGTAATCCGGTTAGTGATACCAAAAAAATAGTCATTGCCACACCCGCAAGCGGTGATCTGTGCCCAAACCCTTTGTAACCTTCAATAGACTCGGTGCCTGTTTTGTTCATAAAAAGTATTGCCACATAGAAAGCACCAAGGTTCATAAACAGATAGATAAACAGATAAACCATAACGGAGGTAAGGCCTTCGCTTGTTAAAATAACCAAGCCCATTAATATATATCCCGCATGTGCAATACTTGAATAAGCAAGCATTCGCTTGATGTTATCCTGACGAAGTGCTGTAAGGTTTCCAACTATCATTGCTAATGCAGCCATTCCGCCAAGTAAAACATCCCAGTGAATACCCTCAATTGATGACCATGTACCGGTTACCGATAAACCTGCCGAATCGATAAACGTAACTGAGAAAAATCGAATCAGCAGTGCAAATGCTGCAATTTTTGATGCTACAGCAAGCAGTGCGGCGATGGTGATGGGTGAGCCTTCATAAACATCCGGAGCCCAAAAATGAAAGGGAACCACAGCTATTTTAAAGCCAAGACCTACAATAATCATCAAAACTGACAGGTTGAGAATAAGTGTTTGTTCTGTGCCTGCATTCAGTGCTTCATTAATGGCATAAATATCCGTTGAGGCTGTAACACCGATCAGAAGAGAAATTCCATAGAGCATGATTCCGGATGATACAGCTCCGTAGATAATGTACTTCATGGCTCCCTCAGAAGAGCGCGTAGATTTTTTTGTATAACCTGCCAGCACATACGAACTGATACTGGTTACTTCGAGTGCAAGAAACATCAAAAGCAGATTGGTAGCGCCCGCCATCATCATCATACCAAGCATCATACCGGCAAACAGCATGTAATATTCACCAATCCGTGTTGAATACTCTTCAAGCTCTGTGTTTTTCATTGAGAAGAGCACAATAAAAATCCCGGTCAAAATCAGAAGTACTTTAAAAAAGACTGCAAATGGATCAACAGCAGCCATATCATAAAAAATAGAGTCTGTGGTGCCTGTCTGCAGCATCACAAAAAAGCCGGAAACAAATAAACCGGCAAGCATAATCCAGGCTGCCACCTGTTTAATACCTTTCACGAGGAGGTCTGCCACGATAATTACGCAGAGTGTTACAACAATAACAATCTCGGGCAGATAGAGGCTGATGCTATGTAATGTTTGTTCAACCATTGTTATGTGCAGATTCTACTTTCAGGTTTTTTCGAAATGATTTTCCGGCAAATGGTTCGTTCTATTAATTCTGACCTGTTCATTTACAGTCCCCCGCCTGTTACAAATTCCACAAGGTGACTTAGTGAACTGTTCATCAGTTCGATAGCCGGTGAAGGATAAATCCCCAGCAGAATAATCAACACGATAAGTGGTACAAACATCAGGATTTCTCTCGGGGTGAGATCTTTCAGGTTTGTAAGTTTTTCCGGTGTTTCACCCAAAAATACCCGCTGAATTGTCCATAGAATGTAGCCCGCAGTGATGATAATTCCAGTTACCGAGATGATGGTAATCCATTTATATGCCTCGAATGCTCCGAGAAATGAGAAGAGCTCGCTCACAAAACCATTGAGGCCCGGAAGGCCAAGAGCTGCAAACATTCCAATCATCGCAAGACCGGTATATTTTGGCATCTGATTCGCAATTCCCCCAAAATCGTACAGCCCCCTCTTCTGGGTTCTGTCGTACAGTACTCCAACTGAGAGGAACAGTACAGCAGTGATAATTCCGTGATTAAACATTTGCAACACACCACCAACCATACCCTGGGTATTTAGCGCGGCAATACCAAGTACCACAATTCCCATGTGACTGATGGATGAGTAAGCGATCAGTTTTTTGAAATCGTCCTGTGCCATGGCGCAGAATGCACCGTAAATTATGCTGATCATACCCAAGGCCGCCATGAAATAGATGAAATAAACGGTTGCATCCGGGAAAATAGGGAAGTTGATTCTTAGCAGGCCGTAGGTACCAAGTTTCAGCAGTACACCGGCCAGAATTACACTTATCGGTGTTGGAGCTTCAACGTGAGCATCAGGCAGCCACGTATGGAAAGGAAACAGCGGAATCTTAATGGCAAAGTTTATGAATAGTGCCATCCAGGCAACGTATCTCCATGTGGTATCAACACCTGAAAGCAGACCGCCATCAACATAATTGGCGGGGTTCATCATGTGTAATATATTGAATGTGTGTACCGACTGGCCTGTAGCTGGGTCGGTATATGCCACACTGAAATAGAGTGCCAACATAGTGAGCAGCATCAAAATACCGCCTACAAATGTGTACAGGAAAAATTTGATCGCTGCATATTCTCGTCTTGGCCCGCCCCATAGCCCGATAAGAAAGTACATAGGCAGCAACATTACTTCCCAGAAAATGAAGAAAAGGAAGAAGTCGAGTGCTACAAATACACCCATCATACCGGTAACAAGAAGCAGATAGAGTGTAAAATATCCTTTCACCATCTTGTCGATATTCCACGATGAGATTACCCCAATAAATGCGATAATCGATGTGAGTATGATCATCAACACACTTAGCCCGTCGATTCCCAGGAAGTAATTAATTTCAATTCTCCCAACCCATGGAACCGCCTCAACAGTAATCCAGCTGAATTTTTCCATAAACTGGAAACTTTCTGCATCGTTGATTCCGAGCTTGGTACGATCGAAAGCAGCGAAAATCACCCCTGCAAGAATCACCTGTATACCGGTGGCGATGGCTGCGATCCAGCGAATGGCATTACGATTTTTATCAGGAAGCAGCAAAATGGTAATCATACCAACTATCGGGATAAAGACAATCCAGGTAAGAATACCGATGCCAAAAATTTGAAGTTCCATAGGTTTATGTTCTGTTATGTATTAATAAAACGTTCAATATTTGTTAGTTGAATAACCTCATAAAATGAGAACAAACAGTACCAAAAAGCTGAATAGTACGAACAGCAGATAGGTTTGTACTTTCCCGGTTTGAATGTGGCTAAGCAGGCCACCCGCTCTGTTTGCGGTTGATGCCGTTCCGTTTACAAGGCCATCCACGATGTTGGTATCAATCCAGCCAGATACTGAAGCGAAGACTTTTGTTACCGTAGCTGCACCGTTCACTATTCCATCAATAATGGTTTCATCGAACCAGCGCAGAGCTCTCATAACTACGTGACTGCCGCTTACAAATACGATGTTGTACACCTCATCGAAATACCATTTGTTTACCGAGCCTTTATATAAGAATCCTGCCCGTTTTGCGAGATCATCCGCACTTATTTTCTTCCACTGATAGACTGCAACCGCCATTAATACACCTGCAGCAGCTATCAAAATTGAGAGAATCATTGCAGTACTGTGTACACTGCTTACTGCTTCGTAAAATAGCGCGTAGGTTGCCGGCTGAAGCAACTCGGGCACTACACTAAGTGGTCGTTCTACAGCTGTGTAAAACCATCCGCTTGCTGCCCCAAACGGATTAAAACTGTAAAAGAAAAAGAGAGAAAGTGCCGCAAGTATCATAAGCGGAATGGTCATAACCTTGGGCGATTCGGATACTCCATTTTGAATTTTTTCACTGACAGGTTTGCCGTGGAATGTGAGAATGAGCAGACGGAACATGTAAAATGCTGTGAGACCGGCTACAACAAACCCAATTAACGGGAGCAACCAGTGGCCGTAGAGCGTACTGAAAGCAAGGGTTCCAGCAAGGATTTCATCTTTACTTAAAAATCCTGATGTAAGAGGTATCCCCGAAATAGCCAGCGTAAAGATCAAAAAAGTCCAATAGGTAATCGGCATTTTTGATTTAAGCCCGCCCATGTTGCGAATATCCTGAGCGTCTGTGCTGTGATCGTGTAATTTGTGCAGAGAAGCATGCATTGCAAATATCACACTACCCGCTCCAAGAAACAGTCCCGCTTTAAAAGCAGCATGCGTAACAAGGTGCATAAATCCGGCAGTATATGCGCCTACCCCAAGTGCCATAATCATGTAGCCGAGTTGACTAATGGTTGAATAGGCAAGTACTTTTTTTATGTCGAACTGTGTGATAGCAATTGTTGCTGCAATTAACGCCGTGATTGCGCCGATATAAGCAATAACAAGCAGGGCATCTGCTGTGAGCATTGGGAATATCCGTGCTACCAGATAAACACCGGCAGCAACCATGGTGGCGGCGTGAATAAGTGCACTCACCGGTGTGGGACCTTCCATGGCGTCGGGCAGCCAGACGTGAAGCGGAAACTGGGCTGATTTACCTACAGCTCCACAGAATATCAGGATTCCGGCAGCGGTTAACCACCCCTCACTTCCAAAAGGCAACTGACCTGCATTAATGGATTCGAAAATGGCTTCGAATGTGAATGATGAGAAACTGATAAACAGAATCAAAATCCCGATAAACATTCCGAAATCCCCCACACGGTTCACAATAAAAGCTTTGTTTGCCGCATTTGAGGCTGATTTTTTTTCATACCAGTGGCCTATCAGCAGATACGAACTGATACCTACCAGTTCCCAGAATACATACATCAGCAGGATGTTGTTGGTAAGTACAATACCCAGCATAGAGAAGGAAAAGAGCCCCAAATAGGCAAAATATCTGGAGTATCGAACATCACCCTTCATATAGCCCATCGAAAAAAGATGAACCAATGTACTCACCAGGGTAACCACTACCAGCATAATGGCCGCAAGATTGTCGATCATGATACCAAAACCGATGCTTTTGCTTCCTACTACAACCCAATCGAAATTACTTGTTATGGTTTCAGATGAGTAAAAACCTACTTTTGTGATGAGCAGTACGATTGATAGCAGCAGTGTGATCGTCATCATACCAGTAGCAAGCCAGTCTCCCTGTCGGGGTAGTTTATTCCCGAAAAATATCATCAGGACAAAAGCCAGCAACGGCAGAAGTAGTATGATTAAGGGTAGTTCTATAAACATGCTATATCCTATCGTGAAAGTTTCATTTCGTTCATATTTACCCTTTCAGAAGGTTAATTTCGTCGAGATTGATTGTATTAAACCGGTTGTAAACATTCAGAATAATGGCCAGTGCAACGGCTGCTTCTGCTGCTGCAATTATGATGACAAACAAGCCAATCATCTGCCCGTCAAGTGATAATTCAGTAAACCGGCTGAATGCAATCAAATTGATGTTTGCCGAATTGAGAATCAGCTCCACCCCCATTAGTACCATGATGACATTTCTCCTCGATAAAACTGCCATCACCCCAAGAGAAAACAGCAAAGCACTTACCACAAGAAAGTGTGACAGACCCGGCACAAAAATGGTGGTATTCATTAGAATTTCCATGATCAGCTGGCTCCGTTATTTTCGGCAGATAGCCGGGTTGACATTAAAATAGCCCCAATAATTGCTACGAGAAGCAGAACACCAACGGCAATAAATGGAAGGATGTAATCCCCCATTAAAAGCATTCCAAGATCATACACGGTGTCTGACCGCTCGGCTACTTCGCTGATGGTCCAATCGGTTGAGAGAAATGCAAAAATCAGAAGTACCGCCACTGCAACAGAGATCAGCGAGGCCGGTAACAGATTCACGGTGATGGTTTTAAAACTGAGTGAGTACCCTTGCGAGGTGAGCATCACCCCAAACAGAATCAGTATCAAAATACCGCCAACATAAACAAGCAACTGTGTTGCAGCGAGAAAATCGGCATACAACAGAACGTACAGAGCGGCCACACCCATCAGGGTGAACATCAGTGCAAATGCTGAGTGCACAATGTTCTTCGAAAACACCATAATTGTCGCCGAGCCAAGCGTAACGCTTGCAAACAGATAAAATAAGATGGTGGTTAGTTCCATGATTTACTCCTCTTCTTTATCTTCTTTTTTCGATTCTTCGGCGGCTTTTTTCTTCTCTTCAAGCTCTTTTTTTGCCTTCTCTTCTGCTTTTTTTCGCATCATCTCTTCACGATCGCGTTTTTTCTGTTCGGCCTCCAGTTCAGCTTTTACTTTCACTTCGGCTACCATTTCCGGCTCCAGATTGCTGAAATGATATACGAGATTTATTCTGTCATATTCTGAGTACTCGTATTCGGGAACCATGTAGATGCAGTTGGTTGGGCATGGGTGCACACACAAATCGCAGTACATGCATTTCGCCATATCTATATCAAAGAGAGTGAGCCAAAAGCGTTTCGGATTTCCGGTTGATGTTTTCCCGAGATCCACATCCTGTGTTGCAGCTACTGTTTCGATATCAATACAGTTAACCGGGCATGCTCTTGCACAAAGATTGCAACCTATACAGTCATCAATATTTACAAAAAGTCTGGAGCGTGCTCCTTTTGGAAGCTCCATCTTTTCGTCGGGGTATTGAAGCGTAACAGATTTCCCGAAAAAGTGCCGTATCGTAACACCCATCCCCGTAAAGATAGATCGGAATGTTAACCAGCTCTGTTTTACTGCATTTAGCATTGTTTTAGCATCTAATGTTTAAAAAATCACTTCCCATAAGGCTGTAAGTACAAGATTGATGAATGAAAGCGGAATCAGAATACTCCAGCAAATATGCATCAGCTGATCTACTCGATATCGCGGTAATGTCCACCGTATCCACATCATTACAATCACAAGCAGCAGGCCTTTCAGCATAAACCAGAAGAACCCCCAAAGCGGCCCACCCATAAAATCACCAAACGGGCTGTTCCACCCTCCGAAAAAGAGAGTTGCTCCAAGAAGCGACAATAGAAGCATATCTGCATATTCGGCCAGCATAAACATAGCCCATCGCATCCCTGAATATTCAGTTTGATAGCCACCCACCAGCTCTGATTCTGACTCTGGCAAATCAAAAGGCACCCGGTGAGATTCGGCCAAAATAGAGATGAAGAATATGATGAATGCTACAATGAGAAACGGATTTTGGAAGATCAGCCAGTTTGGCAAAAAGCCAAGTATGTCATTTCCGGCCTGCAATTCGGTAACTGTCATCAGGTTTAGCGAACCGGCAACCAGAACCACTGTAAGAACAGATGCGATAGTGGGTACTTCGTAACTTACCATCTGTGCCGCGCTTCGCATTCCACCCAAAAGCGACCACTTATTATTAGAAGCCCAGCCGGCCATAATTACACTCAGTGTTAATACCGACGTAACCGCAAGCAGGTAGAATACACCGATATTAACCATACTCCCTATGTATGCACTGCTGAACGGAATCACAGCAAAAGCTGCATAGGATGCTGCAAACATCATAAAGGGTGCAAATTTGAATAGAAATCGACTTGCATCAGTTGGGATGATGTCTTCTTTCTGAATAAGCTTCAGCAGATCGGCAATGGACTGAGCCCATCCGTGCCACCCGCCTACTCTCATCGGGCCAAGGCGATCCTGTATAAAACCGGCTATTTTCCGTTCACCCCAGATTGCTACCAGCGCATACACCAAAATGATGGTAAGCGGAATGGCTGCATGCACCAGGATGGCAATTGGGTTGATATTTAGCAAGATTTGAGACATTTGAGTATCGGGTAGTGAGTATTTTGATTTTTTTGATTTATACTATTTTCTGATTTATCTCATGAGCACGGCACCTCGGTTCTTTGCTCCCGGCGATGTGCAATATCAGGTTTCCTTTTGCTTCATTTTGTTTGTTGTTCGTCTATTCATCTTTATCTGTCCACCTCTCCCAGAACGATGTCGATACTGCCCACAATGGCTACCATGTCTGCAATCAAAGATCCCTTTGATATAGCCGGCAGCAGACTGAGATGTACAAAACTTGGTGCACGTGCTTTTACCCGAAACGGGCTGGCTGATTTATCACTGATAATGTAGTAGCCAAGTTCGCCTCGGGGGGTTTCAGTACGCACATAAACTTCCCCTTCTTTTGGCCTGATACGCTTTGGTATAGCCTCTTGCACATCACCCTCATCAGGCATACCATCAAGAGCCTGTTCGATAATTCTCAGGCTCTGCTCCATTTCTCTAACCCGCACCATGTAGCGGTCCCAGCAATCTCCAAGCGTACCCACTTCACCGGTTCCTACAGGGATTTCAAAATCAAATCTGTCGTATATGGAGTAGGGATCGTTTTTGCGCAGATCCCATTTCACACCGGAACCTCTCAGTACCGGACCTGAAGCTGCATAATTAAAAGCCACTTGTTCCGGTAAAACTCCGATATTTGCTGTTCGGTTGATGAAAATTTTGTTGTAAGAAAGAAGATCATTCAGCTCTTTTATTTTCGGACGGAAAGTCTTTACAAATTCAGCAACATCTTTTTTGAATTCAGGGTGAACATCTCGCATCAACCCGGCTACTGCAAAGTAGTTATAGAGCAGTCTGGCACCGCTCACTTTTTCAAAAATATCGAGAATTTTCTCCCGCTCAGTAAACAGATACAAAAACGGACTGAATGCACCAAGATCGAGACCAAAAGCACCTATTCCCAGTAAGTGGCTTGCAATGCGCTGCATTTCGGCCATTAAAACACGGATATATTCCACACGCTCCGGTACTTCCAGCTCCAGCATTTTTTCAAGTGCAACCACATAACCATGCTCCTGGTTAATAGCCGATACATAATCCATCCGATCGGTGTAGGGAATTACTTTGGCATAATCATCCATTTGTTCAGCGTACTTCTCAAAACAGCGGTGCAGATAGCCAATGTGTGGCCTCACTTTGGTGATTAATTCGCCATCAAGAACAAGTTCGAGCCGCAATACACCATGTGTAGATGGATGTTGCGGGCCCATATTAATGACCATCTCCTTGTTCCCTGTCTCTTTTGAAAAAACTTCCATCATA
>SLGA01000249.1 GCA_007123985.1 Balneolaceae bacterium
AGAAAATGAATATTTTGCTTATGTAGATATTTACAACTACTGGAGAGCATCTGAGGAAGGTTTACCTCTTAGGAGACATCAGGCGGGCGATGAGGCCTCCGAAGAGTTTGGAATTATTATGCCGCTCCAAAGCGACTGGCATGCGATAATGACAGAGTTTTTTGAAGCGGATGGAGGATATGTTCATTCCCAAAGATACAGGCAGCTCATGGTAACACACCTGGGAGAAGGACTCGCCGAACTCTTAATCTCACAAATGGATTGAGATAGGGTACTTTCCAAACAGTAGTTCGTTTAAATCTGATGGATGATCAGTTTGATAAACATTAGAAGGAAAAATACCCTGTTTCAAGGGATTAGAGATTTACAATTCTGTTATATAAATATTTCGGAACTGAACCAGTGAAGGGGAACTGACCCACTCGCCATTCTCCATTCTTCCATGATGCTGCAGGCCTATTGGTCCTCTTTCTGAAACCCCGGGAAGCTGTGTATCTTCAATAATTGTATGGCCGTTTAATACAACTGTTAGCCGGTCGCCAATAATAGTGATTTCGAATGTATTCCACTCCCCGATGTGATTGTCTGCATGAAGGCTTGGAGTAACTCCGGCACGAACTTCGGCAGGCATGTTTTGGTCCATTCTGTATCCGTATACTTCGCCGGAACCAACTGGCCAAGTCCAGATATTGATCTGAGCTTTTGGCATTCCACGCAAATAAATACCTGAGTCGGAATCGGGTACTGCCATTCGGATTACCTCCCCATTCTCATCTAATTTATGAGAGCCATCCGGGAGAATTATGGGTACATTTCTATTAATAAAAGGTGTTTCCTTTAGGCGCCAGTCAATATTCAGGGTAAAGTCAGAGTATTCTCCTTCACTCCAGAGGTCTTTATCACCCGGTGCCTGGCTCATTGCATCGTAATCAATTACACCGTCAAGAACTTTCCAGTGGCCGCCGTCACCTTCAGGTATAATCCATCCGGTGAGATCTTCACCGTTAAAGAGCGAAACCCAATCTCCATCAGATTTATCCATTTTCAAATCAGAAGAGCCTGTAAAAAAAGTGAATAAAAGAATGAGAAGGGCAGCGGTTAGGAGAGTGATGTAAAGTTTGGCAGATTTAAATAACGTTTTCATAGAGAAGTATTTATGAGATGCAGATTAGTGAACGATTGCGGAATTAGTGGTTTATATATTATTGAGACTAAGAAAACCTGCGTACTAAAACAACAGAGTTTGAGAAATAGATGGTTTATTGAAAGAGTTGATTCAGAATGGTTAAATTTAAATAGAGAGGTAATAACAAAACCGGAGGAGCCATGAAAGAGGATATGTTTAATACTTCTGCACTTCAGGAAAGAGTGAACACACTCAGAGAGCACGGGTACCGCGGCTACAGAGTGGTTGGCGGTAAAGGAAAAGTTGAGGGAGCTGTTCAGGTTTCAGCTGAAAGAACATCAGGAAGAATTCTGACTGCAATCGGTGATACAGTTGATGAAGCGTATGAAAACCTCATCGAGAAAATTGATATCACACTTGATTCTTAGTGTAGCAGGTTTAATTGTAACGAGGGTTAAAGCTAATTGCATCCGGCCGTGATACCACAATCTGTGGAGTTCCGTTGTGCATGTTAATTCTACCACGGACACAAATATACTGACCTGAGTAGAGATCTGCAGGGAGTGCGCGCCATCGGCCCAAATTCTCACCCCAGATTACAACTGTAAACGTCTGATTGGGGTAATCAGCGCCAAAATTAATGAATGTAGGTTCACCCCCTACATTAGTAGCAAAAGTGGTTGATACAACTTCTCCGCATACCTCTGCAACTATACCGGTATGATCTGAGGCTTCATTGTATGAAATGGAGACCTGTGGATTTGATTCAGTCGAAGGCCTGAGTACCCGCGACAGCATCAGTGCAACAAGAAGAACGAGCAATACAACCGGAATAACTTTGCTTTTATTTTTTTTGAAGAGTAAAGACATTTTTTAATGCTGATTGTGCCTGCCAATCTTTGTTTCTATCCATTTTAATATGGAATCCATCACATCTTCACGATTGGTTTCATTGAGCATTTCATGCCGGCCACCGGGATACAGCTGAGCTTCAAGATCAATAATTCCGGAGTTTCGTATGCACTTTTCAAGACTAAATATACCTTTACCCATATTGGAAACAGGATCAGAATCACCGGAAAGAACAAGAATAGGTATCTCATTTGAATGATCGGAAAAAGGTGTGTGGGAATGGATGGATTTGATACCGGTAAATAACTGATGGTAGAATGATGTGGTGCATGTGAAACCGCAAAGCGGATCATCCATATAGAGATCAACCATCTCAGTATCACTGCTCAGCCAGTCGAACTCAGTACGATTAGGTCTGAATTTTTTGTTATAAGCACCAAAACTTAATGTTTCAAGAAGAGGGCTTTTTGCCTGAGCTCCAAAAATCTTTTTCAGGATTGACGATATCAAAATACCA
Organism: Balneolaceae bacterium; assembly: GCA_007123985.1. Classification (GTDB taxonomy): domain Bacteria; phylum Bacteroidota; class Rhodothermia; order Balneolales; family Balneolaceae; genus Rhodohalobacter. The sequence continues at coordinate 2,496 of SLGA01000249.1, forward strand.
ATATTCAGCATAAATGGTGGTTTCCCATTACTGCCAGAGTAAATGACAGCGTTTGGTTCGGTGCTATGAATCTGTAAATATCTTTGCAGCAGGAAAGAACCCATGCTGTGTCCAAACATAATCAGAGGCAAATCGGGATGAGATTCTGTTATCAACCGGTTTACATCATCAACTGTTTGAACAAGAAGTTCAAAGCCTTTGTTCTCGGCTACAAAACCAAGTTGATCTGTGTCGGTTTTTCCGTGTCCCGGATGGTCGTGCGCAAAAATCACAAATCCTCTCTTAGTTAGAAAATTCGCAAATTTATTGTATCTCCCGGAATGTTCAGCCATGCCGTGAATAATCTGTACAGCAGCTACGGGATTTGTTTGAGGCACCCATGTGGAAAGATGTATTTTTTTGCCTGATTTACCGACAAGAATTGAATCAGTTTTCATGATGTGTTTGTTGAGTTGTAATAAAATCTATACAATGCTGTATTGAATTGGAAACAATTCTTCTGTTTAATATTGGTTGTGTGAAAGGATAAAAACGCTTATTTTTCTGTTCTTTGAATTTTTCAGGTAGCCCTGTAATAAAATTTAATGAAATACTGAAACAAGCATTGCGCCCGTAGCTCAACTGGATAGAGCATCTGACTTCGGATCAGAAGGTTTGGGGTTCGAATCCCTACGGGCGTACTTGTTACATGAGAATCTTGAGACATGTGCAAACTGATTCAAGATTTTACTGCACCCGTAGCTCAACTGGATAGAGTACCTGACTACGAATCAGGCGGTTACAGGTTCAAATCCTGTCGGGTGTACTTCTTATAAAGCTTTGTAGTTCAATAAATTAGTGAACTACAAAGCTTTTTTATTTTGGAGGGTAGTTCAGCAATTATCAGATTTGGGTAAAACGGTTGAGTATGCGCCCCTGTTTTTACGCTTACAGATAGGCAATTTTTGAGCGTCAAATCGACCTGAAATCATGAAAGACTATTGCTGTCAATTGCTCGTACTCTCTGGTAAAGTGAGCGGTTATAACATATTTGCTTGCCAATACATCTTCTTTCATCGGTGTTACAGTTATCCGAAAAAAACGTTTTTTGTATAGCTTGTGCGCTTCTCTCTGATAAAAGCTGCCATATCGTTGGTTTATTTATAATTTTAGTGAACAGGATGGGCGGAATGATCACTCTAAAAGTGCTTTGTTATCAAATTGAAGAGTGAAGGTTGTGCCAGTTTTGTTTGAAGTGTAAGCGTGTTTGCCCTCAATTTGTTCGGTGAGTGTTTCAATCAGAAAAAGCCCCATATTTTTTTTGGCCTCATCACCAAAATCATCGGGTAGTGCTGCACCATTATCGGAGATAGCTACATAAACCCACCCCTCTTCTTCACGAACAGTTGTGAGGATTTCGCCTTTATTTACATCCTTAAAGGCATGTTTCATAATATTGGTTATCACTTCATTGATGATTAAAGAGCATGGCACAGTCTTATTCATATTCAGAAATACATCCTCATTGTCAAATGTGAGTTCAATTTCAAATGCGGAATTGTAGGTGCTCACAATAGTTCTGATCAGCTGTTCGATACTGTTCCCAAGATTGATATGTGAAAAGCTTTTCGATTGGTACAGCTGTTCATGGATACTTGCCATTGATTTAATTCGCATGGTACTATCAAGTAACTGCCGGCTGAGCTCTCCATTTTCAGCCTGTAGTGATTGCAGCTCCAGTAGGCCAGAAACAACTGCAAGATTGTTTTTTACTCTGTGATGAATCTCCGCCAAAAGAGTCTCTTTTTCAGCCAGGGCTTCTCGAATGGTTTCTTCAGATTTTTTGAAGGAGGTAATATCCTGCATTACACCCAGCATTTGAATAGGGCTTCCGTCAGAGCTTCTGTTGATGAGGGCTCTGTCTGAAATGTTCAAATATTCTCCGCTCTTTGCTTTAAATAAATACTCTTTTTCCCAAAATTTCTGACTATCCGAATGAATTGCTTCAAAAAAAGATTCGACAACTTCTTCCGTTTGATCAGGGTGAATTTTATCGGACCATGACTTTAGTGTGTTCAGTTCACTCTGTAGATTGTAGCCAAAAAAGTTACTGTCAACTGCACTCCATTCTCTGTCATCATTACTCATATTCCAACTCCAGACGGCCTCTTTTACAAGCTGAGAAATAATTTTATACCGCTCATTAAGTAGTTCAAGTGCCTCCCCTTTTTTTCTGAGCAATTCAACGGATTTAAGCAGGCTGCTCTGTTTGGATTGCAACTCTTTATCAAGAGATTTTTGCTTTTGGATAGTCTCTTGCAGCCCGTCCAGAAGTGCTGGTAGAAGTATAACCATTAAGAGATTTACAGCTGCAAAATTGAGTGAAAGTAACAACCATGAATACCCTGCTATAGGGATTTCAGCAAGACTCACAACATAGCCGGTTCGCACTCCCATCTCATACAGAATACAAAAGGTTGTATTGATCACAAGTGTTGCAACACCAGCAGAGCGGTTAATAAAAAGTACCGCAAAAATAGAGATAATCAGCATAAATATGAGGGCAGGACCTACAGGACCCTTTGTGAAAAGCAAAACTGCAATCAACAGGTAACCGGCAAAAAAGAAGATGATTTTGCGGTAGTAAACATGCAGATTTTTTTTGAATGCTAAAAATAGAAGTGCAATTAGTGAGATTACATCAGCGGAGGCAATTAGTATGATGCCAAACTCGGTTGCAAACAGCATGGAAGGGATAAACAGCAGGATAAATATGGGAATGGTGTAGATAAGCGTAAATGCAAACAGTTTGTTTCGCCAGTATAAGTGGCCCTCAGAAGGAGTGTGTCCCTCAAGACAATTTGAAGTAATTCTGTACCTGTACTGCCTCCAGAAGTTATACATTCATAAACACCGAAAAAGTTAATGGTAACGAACTTCCTTTATCATTCTATACCCGAAATGCTGAAGCGTAAGGAAAGTAATAAATTTTTAATTGAATATTTAATGACCTGTTACAACTCCGTCTTCCTCAATGGAGAGCACAGTTTCTGTTTCAGCAAGTTGCTCTATTTGCGATGCATCTGCATACATCAAAAAAATATTATGCATGAGTACCTTTTCCACGGAAATTGGGAGTGAATCTGCCGTTGTACCATCCTCAACAACAACCAGAATACGATACTCTTGTTCAGGATTATCACGCATTTTCGTTAAAAGTTCATCTGTTATTTTATTCATGAGAGTTGCATTTTCATACGGTTTATTTTGCTGATGTCCGGGCCCTTTTACAAATCTTCCCGGCATTTTGCCAGTGTGCAAACCATTATCCAAAACCAGTACTCCGTTCACATATACATGCTCAACACCTGTGGCATACTGGTGGGGATTCTCGAAAGTGGCATGATCTTGTATAGTTTCCGGATCAAAAACCACAATATCTGCGAAATATTTCTCTCTGAGAAAGCCTCGGTCCTTTAATTTAAGATTTGAAGCGGGTAATCCCGTCAAACGATAGACAGCTTCCTGTAGGGTAATAAGTTGCTGATCGCGAACATATTTACCCAAAAGTCGAGCAAAATTACCCCAGGCTCGCGGGTGCATCCGGCGGTTCAGAACATCGCCTTCAGCGGCAAATGTACCACCATCTGACCCAAAACTCATCCATGGTATCTGTATCTGTCGCTGCACATTTTCTTCACTCATCAGGTAGTAAATGGCGCCAATTCTGTTGTTATCCTCTACTGTAAGGTCAACAGCAGTTTGCACTTCATCGCTGGATCCCCGCGCTTTGGTAACTTCCGAAAGGGTCATTCCAACGTATTGCTGCAACTCTTCAGTACGGAAGCCAACAAGTATAATTCCATCGCCGCCACCGGCCATCAGATAAAAATTTTCCCAATCA
>SLGA01000279.1 GCA_007123985.1 Balneolaceae bacterium
ATTCGCTATGAAGACATTGAAAAATGGTACGATTACGTAGAAGATTTTGCGGGAATAAGTGGTGAAGCACTTGGCCTTGAGCAGCTGCCCGACAGTAAATTTCTGCCTCCAATGGAGTTAAACTGTCTCGAAAAGCACTTAAAGCAGAGTATGATGGATTCGTTCGGAAGAGTGCTTACCATCGGCCGTGCTGCTCACTTAACCCGTCCACACAATGGAAGGGGGCGCTGTATGATGCGTAATCTTTGTATGCGTGGTTGTCCATACGGCGCATATTTCAGCAGTAATGCTTCCACACTACCGGCTGCTGCTGCCACCGGAAATATGACTCTTCGTCCCCACTCCATTGTAGATTCCGTTATTTTTGATGAAGAACTTGGCAAGGCCACCGGTGTTCGGGTAATTGATGCAGAAAGCGGTGAGTTAATAGAATATTATGCAAAAATTATTTTCCTGAATGCATCTTGCGTAAATACTACGCTCATCATGCTCAATTCACGATCGAACAGGTTTCCCGATGGTTTAGGTAACGACTCCGGTGAACTTGGCCACAACATGATGGATCATCACTTCAGGGCTGGAGCCAACGGCGAATACGATGGTTTCGAAGATGAATATTATTACGGAAGGCGACCGAGTGGTTTTTACATTCCACGATACAGGAACTTTGGAAACGATAAAAGAGACTATCTGCGAGGTTTTGGATATCAGGGCGGTGCAAGCAGGCAGGGATGGACCCGCGCCGTACGGGAGCTTGCAATTGGTGAGCAGCTAAAAGAATATGTAACCACACCCGGAAAATGGACGATGGGTATGACTGCATTCGGCGAAATGCTGCCGGTTCACGAAAACCGAATGTACTTGAATTTCAATAAGCGGGATAAATGGGGGCAGCCAATTGTTGTTTTCGACACAGAATTCAAGGAAAATGAGTGGAAAATGCGTGAGGATATGAAAAACGATGCAGCCGAAATGCTTGAAGCTGCAGGCTTGAAAAATGTAACCACATTTGATTCTCCCGGCGGGCCCGGGCTTGGGATCCATGAAATGGGAACGGCCAGAATGGGAAGAGATCCAAAAACTTCTGTACTTAACAGTTGGAATCAGGTACATTCTGTACAAAATGTGTTTGTAACCGATGGAGCGTGCATGACCTCAGCTGCCTGCCAGAATCCGTCACTCACATATATGGCGCTAACAGCCAGGGCGGCAAACTATGCTGCCGATGAACTCAGAAAAGGTAACCTTTAAAAATCGGGAAAGTAATGGAACGCAGAGAAGCAATTAAACGAACAGCAGCTTTGATGGGCGGAGTAATATTTGCACCTACAATTTTGGGTGTGTTAAACGGATGCACACCATCAACTGAAAAATGGGTTCCAGTGTTGTTTGACAGAAATCAGGCATCTCTTGCAACTGCTCTTGCCAATACAATTATCCCGGAAACAGACACCCCCGGAGCAGTTGAGGTTGGTGTTCCAGGGTTCATCGAAAAAATGGTAAATGAAGTGTATACAGAAGAGCAGCGTCACGGGTTTTTAACCGGATTCGAACTCTTTGATGAAGAGTGCAGGAACAGTACAGGAAGTTCTTTTGCAGATCTCACAGATGATGAACAGTACGAGTACGCATCACAAATAAACCGTGAAGCCATAGAAAATGAGCGAACTGAAGGCCCGCAGTTTTTCCTGATCTTTAAAGAGCTGACAATGGTTGGATTTTTTACATCAGAAGTGGGAGCTACACAGGTGCTTCGTTATGAAGCTGTTCCAGGTATTTATGAAGGTTGTGTTCCGTTTGAAGATATAGGCCGCACCTGGGCTACATAAACAGTACATAATTGATGGTTAAATTGAGAGTTTGAAAAACAATCAAAACGAACCATTCTTTCTTATGAAAAGGGCTACTCTTTTTTCATTCCTGTTTATACTGATTTTTTCAGGAATACTATCTTGTAATCAGCATCATGACCATCACTCTTCATCAGATAAGACTGAAAGTCAGTTTCTCCCTCCCGAATGGGCTGTGAATGCAAACATATATGAGGTAAACATTCGGCAGTATTCACCGGAGGGAACATTTGCTGCTTTTACGGAAGATCTGCCGAGGCTGCAGGAGATGGGCGTACGCATTTTATGGCTTATGCCAATACACCCGATTGGTGAGCTGAACCGAAAAGGAACACTGGGAAGTTATTACAGCATCAGAGACTATACAGCTATCAATCCGGAGTTTGGTGATTCGCACGATTTTGCGGAACTGGTTGAAACCGCACAGAATCTGGGTATGAAAGTTATTCTTGATTGGGTGGCAAATCATACAGCCTGGGATGCCGTTTGGACAGAATCCAACCCGGAATTTTATCTAACTGATGAGGATGGAAATTTCTTTCCGCCTGTTGATGACTGGGAAGATGTAATTCAGCTTGATGTGGACAATCGTGATATGTGGGAGGCTATGATTCAGGCAATGGAATATTGGGTACGGGAATACAATATAGATGGCTTCAGGGCTGATGTTGCCTACATGGTTCCAACCGAGTTCTGGATAACAGCACGAGAGCGCCTTGAGGCATTTAAACCGGTTTTTATGCTTGCAGAAGCAGAAGAACCGGAACTGCACCAAGCTTTTGATATGAGTTATACATGGGAACTTGCACAAACCATGCGAGATTTTGGAGCGGGTAATGCCACTCTTGCTGATTTTGATACAGCTCTTGAAAACAATTTTAATCGTTTTCATAAGAGAGATTTCAGAATGGTATTCACAACCAACCACGATGAAAACTCATGGCAGGGCGGTGACAGAGATTTGTATGGTGATAATTTCGAAAATATGGCTGTTTTTGCAGCAACCGTATGGGGCATGCCGTTAATTTATAACGGACAAGAATCCGGATTAAATAAACAACTCGAATTTTTCGAAAAAGATGAAATAGAGTGGGATGATTATCGATACCAGGATTTTTATACAACATTGCTTGACATAAACACACGAAACCAGGCCCTTTTTAATGGAGAAATAGGCGGCGATTTTAAAAAAATGTCTACTGACAGGGATGAAAACATCTTTTCCTATAAGCGTATTGGTCATCATGAGCAGGTTCTGGTGATCTTAAATTTTTCAAATGAACAGATTGATTTTCAGTTTACAGATGGGCATGAGGGCACCTGGACGAATGTTTTTGATGGATCAGAAATGCCAATTACTTCTGGTATGGTGAGTATTGATCCAAACAGCTACTATCTGCTTGAGCGAGTTTACATGAGCCACTGATTACTTGAACTCAGACATCACATAAATTCGAAGAAAAACATAAAATGCCTTTTGCTTCTGTAGCCAAAGTGAGTAATATTCACTTTTTATCCTGAAAAATATCAATCATATACTATGAGTGTACAACCAAAGCAGCGCCCAAAACTTAGTTTCTGGCAAATTTGGAACATGAGTTTTGGTTTTCTGGGCATTCAATTTGGTTTTGCCCTTCAGAATGCAAATGTAAGCCGCATATTCGAAACGCTTGGTGCCAACGTTGATACCATTCCTATTCTTTGGCTGGCTGCACCTGTAACAGGGCTGGTTATTCAGCCTATAGTTGGGTATTTCAGTGACAGAACATGGACACGCCTTGGCCGCCGTCGTCCGTATTTTTTATGGGGTGCAATATTTGCATCTGTGGCGCTCATTATTATGCCTAACTCTCCGGTTTTATGGGTTGCAGCCGGCATGCTTTGGATTTTGGATGCATCCATTAATATATCAATGGAACCCTTTAGAGCGTATGTTGGTGATATGCTTCCATCAGAGCAGCGTACCAAAGGCTTTGCCATGCAAAGTTTCTTTATTGGCACCGGAGCCGTTGTTGCATCAGCCTTGCCATGGATCATGACCAATTTATTCGGGATTGCAAATACAGCACCCGAAGGGATGATTCCACCATCGGTTAAGTGGTCGTTCTATATCGGTGGGGCAATCTTTTTCCTTGCCGTACTTTGGACAGTATTGCGGTCTCATGAATATTCACCTGAAGAACTCGAAGAATTTGAAGCGTATGATAATAACCAACTTGATGACAAAGATGTTAAACGGGATGTGCCCATTGAGGCGGGAGAGGGGCAAAAGAAAATCAATTTTGGATATACGTTTTTGTTATTGGGTGTTCTCTTATCGGCAGCGGTTTATCTCACAGGCTACGACCTTGAACTTTACATTATAACGGTAGGTCTGGTTGTAATGGGCGGCATTTCGCTGGTTGCTGGACTTTTCCAGAAAAACGGTAAAACCGAACAGGGTTTAGTGGTTGTAATGCACGACTTTTTACATATGCCCAAAACCATGATTCAGCTTGCGGTGGTACAGTTTTTCTCCTGGTTTGCACTATTTGCTATGTGGATCTATACAACAGCAGCCGTAACATCACACATTTATGGAACCAGTGATCCCACAACTGCGCTTTATAACGAAGGTGCCGATTGGGTGGGAATACTTTTTGCTGTTTACAATGGGTTTGCCGCCATTATAGCGTTTGCTTTACCGCCGCTCGCTAAGCGAACAAGCCGTAAATTTGTTCACATGTTTGCACTTTGTGTAGGAGGAATTAGTCTTGTTTCCATCTACTTTATGAGTCACCCCAATACTTTGATACTATCTATGGTGGGAATTGGGCTTGCGTGGGCCAGTATTCTTGCTATGCCATATGCGATACTTGCAGGCTCGTTACCGGCTAAAAAAATGGGCCTTTATATGGGAATATTTAACTTTTTCATTGTAATACCGCAAATTATCGCTGCAAGTATGCTTGGTTTCATTACAAGAAATTGGTTTGAAGGTGAGGCCATTTTATCTTTGATGCTCGGCGGAGCAGCCATGATTTTAGCAGCTGCTTCAATGTATTTTGTTGATGATGTGGATGAAGTAAACGAGCCGATTCTGCCCGGTACTTAACAAAAGGAAGCTGCTATCTTTTCTACCCTTAACAACCAGAAATGAGACTCGACCCGAAATTCTTTAATCGCTTCATCGCAATTTGTGCTGCGATTACTTTTGTAGCTATTATTTTTTACACAGTTCGACATTCTCAATCTCAGATTCGGGATTTTGAGAGTAATCTTGAAAGAGTTCAGGCTGATACACTTTCGTTTCGATCTTACACGGAAACAGATTCACTTCATACATCAACTCTTCATGGCTCACCGGTAGTAATACAGTTTTGGTCAACCTGGTCGGGAAAATCGCATGCTGTAAACATTTTTCTGTATGAATTTAAATCAGAAAACCCTGATTTACAGGTTGTTGCAGGTGTTGTGCGGGATGATGAAACACTGGTTCAGGAATACATCCGTACTCAAACATTTCCATTTTTATATGTTGATGGAACATCATTCTATCAAAAAATATTTGTGCCTGGGGTTCCGTCTCAAATCTTCCTCAATTCTGACGGTGAGTATGTCGATTTTCACATTGGTGATAATGTTGATACACTCCGGGAAAAGTTGACTAAGTTGGTTCTGAATGAATATGAGTGATCATTTTGTTTGCGTAAACGGTAACATTATAAAGCAAAAAAATGCTGTAATTCCTGCTTTTCATTCCGGGTTGTTTTACGGAGCAGGCTGTTTTGAGACTTTTAGGGTTGATTACGGAGACTGTTTTAGATTTGAGGAGCACATTTCCCGGCTTAAAAGAGGACTGACTTATCTTGGTGTGCCCAAGCAGATCATGCCCGATCTCGCAAAACTTCAGAGCGAAATTTTGGAACTTTTAGCAAAAAATTCACTTGATTCTGAAATTGCGAAGGTTCGCATTCAGATTTCACTCAATGATACGCCCGGATACGGGTTTGATTCGGATACAGAGTTAATAAAGCTAATCAGTTGCAATAGAATTGAGGAAAATCAAAACTTGGTCAGGCTTAAATTATCCGATATTCGAACAATTCCGTTTCAAAGCAGACCTGCTGATTTAAAACTGAGTAACATGCTTCACTACAGAGCTGCTTACAGGGATGCGCAGAAATCAGGATTTGATGATGCATTGATGCTTAATCAGCGTGGTTTTGCTGCTGAAACTTCGATTGCCAATATATTCTGGATAGCTGGAGATCACATTTATACACCCTCCCTTAGAACGGATATTCTGCCCGGTATAATGAGAGCTACACTCATCTCAATTATTAAAAAGATTCCTAAACTGACTATAACTGAAGGCGAGTTTGGAGTTGATGTCATAAAAAAAGCCGATGCTGTTTGGATAACAAATAGCGTAAAAGAAATTTCTGAAGTTCAATGTTTTGAGGAAATTAAATTCCGGAAAAATCATGACATTTTTGATACGCTCAGAGAAGGACTTATTCATTTGAAAAATCCGAAAAAGA
>SLGA01000056.1 GCA_007123985.1 Balneolaceae bacterium
AAATAAAGTATTACACTTTCATAATCTTCTTCGAAATCCAAATTTTCAATCCTTACTACTTTAATCCCAGCTGTTTTTAAAAAGTCATTTTTCTCCTTGTCTTTTCTGGTCTTCTCATCGAAATAATGGACAGCTCCATCAATTTCAATAGCGAGTTTTAAAGCCGGACAATAGAAATCAATGATATAGTTTTTAATTCCATACTGTCTGCGAACCTTAAATCTAAACATCTTCTTACCCTTCAGATCATTCCACAGCCGTATTTCCCATTTCGTCATATTCTTGCGAAGGTACTGGCGCTGTTTCTTTGTTTTCTTTGGATTGAATTTTGGCGTCATTATCTAAAAAACTTGGTAAAGTCAAAGATTTGGTCTTTATTCAACCACCCCTTACCCCTCCTTGCAAAGGAGGGGAATTCTTGCTCGTTTCATGATTGGTGACATTCACTTCTCACTTTTCCCTTATCAAATGACCTACGGCAAATTGAAAGTAATCGGCAGGGTTTGTCTGGCCACAACAGCCTCAGCATTTTGCCGGGCGGGTATGAACGTTGCAGATCTAACCAGCCGGATCACCTCTTCATCCATTCCGTATCCGGCACTTTCAGAAACGATCAAATCTCTGGCGTTCCCATCCAGATCAACGATAAAATCAACCACCACACGGCCACCGGCCCCTGCTCTTCTGGCATCATCCGGGTATCGCATTCCTATAAAAATACTCGACATACCACCAGCTACCTGAGGCATTTCATCAAGATCGTTGTGATCTACTACCTGCTCACGAAGCTGATCGAGTTCTTCCGCTGAGAGCTCACTTTCCGGCATAAAGCCGTTTACGGTGTTAAACTCCTTTGAACTGCCACAACCCGTGGCTAAAAAAATTGTGATGATAAACAACAGTAATTTTCGTAATTGTATGATGTCCATTTTGTTTATGTTTTCTATTGTTTTATACATTAACTCGAGTTAGAGATTAAAATTTTGGAAAAGTGTCTCCCCTATTTTTTAGGGATTGCTGACGGTAGTTGTTACTCTGAATTTCTTCAATGCTGAGATTAATTGAATTGAGTTATCTGAAATTTCATGTTAAATCGTAGATTTGGACTTAATCCAACCACCCCTTAATCCCCTCCTTATTAAGGAGGGGAAGATTTCATGCTATTTCAAGATTAAAGCTTTGTAAATATGCAGTTTTGCATTTTCATTTTTCACTTTTGCCTTTTTCCCTTCTCACTCCACAACCTCCTCCCGCACAATATCTCCGGCCATTCTTGGCCTTACGTGTTGTAAATGGCTAACGGCAAAGTGGCGGTCAACGGCGAGGGTATCACCCGGGGCAATACTTTCATGGTTGATGATAGCCCACTCCGGTGTAGCAAATTCCGGCTCAACATATATCCATTCAACCATTTCTCCATTTAACTTGAACACAAGTGTTCGTCCCCCGTCGCGTTCCAGGATGGCAGCTCTCGGCACTCTGGCTATTCCGGTGTGTGTTTCCACCCTGATACGCCCTTCTACCGTCATCCCAGGCCTCATATCACGGTTTCGGTTTTCCACTTCAACCACAACCTGTCCGGTTTTGCTGTCGGGGTTTACAACCGGTGAGAGCGAACGAATCACTCCCATCTTCCGAACACCGGATGGCGTGGTCAGCTCCACATCCATACCGCGTGAAAGCCGGTTGAGTTCGGCTTCAAGCACATCAAATCGAATTAGTACAGTGCTGTCGTCAATCAGTCTGCCAAGTTCGCTGCCTGCTGAGATGTAGGCACCTGTTGACACTCTCTCCGGGGCAGACAGTTCACCGCTAAACGGTGCCCGTATGGACGTGTAGCTCAAATCCAGACGGGCTCTTTCCATGGCCAGTTCGGCATTTGCCAGCCCGGTACTGATTCTAAGCATTCGCTCATTCTCGGGATTATTGCCCCCATCCTGCCGGCCACGCTGGTTTTTTTCGATATTGAAATTTACCAGCGCAGTCTCATACTCATTTTCTGCCTGTTGCAGCAGATATTTCCACTCCTGATCATCGAAAGCAAGAATTGTTGACCCTTCGGAAATTTGGTTGCCATCATCAATACGGCTATCAGTAATGAAACCGCTAATTCTTGGCCTGATGACGATTTCGCGAATCGGCTCCACCACTCCCTGGCTCTCAATATGGATATGAAGCGGACGGTCATCAGCAACTGAAAAGATCACATCCGGCCGAATGTCCACGTCATCGGGCCGCTCCGGACGTTCGGGATCGTCGGTGCCGGTACAAGCGGTGAATTTCAGGCATAGTATTAAAAAAGATAGTAAGATGGCAGTATATGGACTATACATAGCACAAGTTTGTTTGGGTAACAGTTCTCCCCTCCTTTCCAAGGAGGGGCCGGGGGTGGTTCCTTCAATATTCTTCATTTAAATCAATCTTAAATTCTTTGGCTCGCTCTTAAAAATTTCCTCTAAATAAAGAATTACACTTTCATAATCTTCATAGAAATCCAGATTTTCAATCCTTACTACTTTAATCCCAACTGTTTTTAAAGCATCATTTTTTCCATGTCTTTCCTGGCCTTTCCATCGAAATGATGGACAGCTCCATCAATTTCAATAGCAAGTTTTAAAGCCGGACAATAGAAATCAATGATACAGTTTTTAATTCCATACTGTCTGCAAACCTTAAATCCAAACATCTTATTACCCTTCAGATCATTCCACAGCCGTATTTCCTATTTTGTCATATTATTGCGAAGGTACTGACGCTGTTTTTTGGTTTTCTTTGGATTTAACATGAGATCAATTTCTTAAATTATTAGTAGAACCAGAGATTTGGCATTTAATCATCATCTTAATCTCCTATAAGAGAAAGACGGACGTTTCAACTCGGTTTAATAGTTATAAATTGTAGAACTTTTTCTGATTCAATATTTATTGCTTGTTGTGAAAATCAGGATACAAATAAGTTTGGGGCTGTAACCAACCACCCCTTGCCCCTCCTTGGAAAGGAGGGGAATTCTTGCTCATTTCATACTATGTGCCTTTTCACTTCTACCTTTTCACTCCCCTTTTCCACCCATCCAAAAATTACCGGGATCAGATAGAGTGTTAATATCGTACTTGTAATCATCCCGCCCATCAGTGCCAGGGCAAGGGATTGCCGGAAGGCGTAGCCTTCTCCGAATGGGATTAACATGGGAACAAGGCCTAAAATTGTGGTAACGCTTGTCATAACTACCGGCCGGAATCTGTGCTTGCCTGCCAATTCTATCGCTTTACGCAAGTTACCGGTTTCAGTAAGGTAACGGCGCATAAAATCTACTTTCAGGATGGAGTCGTTCACGGCGATACCGGTTAATATAAGCACACCCATGAACGACATCGCATTTAGTCCGGTGCCGGTAATCCACATTATCAGCAGCGAGCCCACCCATGCAAACGGCACAGCTAAAATAATAATGAGCGGATATTTGAGGTTTTCAAACTGAATAGCCAATATGATATAAATGATCAAAATACTGAGCAGCAATAACTTGCTCATATCAGTCATTAAATTTTGAACCATCAGGGCATTGCCTGCAACTTGCACTTCAGTGGCTGTTTCTCTGACAAACTCACGGATGGTATCCTCCGTTTTTGATCGATTCCACCACCAATCCGCAAGTTCCCAATCTGCCACATAGCTTAGTACCGGGGTTTGATCAACCCGCTCAAGCTGTTCAGGTTCAACAGCCCGTTCAATTGAGGCGAGATAGTTGAGCGGAATTTCACGTGCACCCATACGGAGTGTAATCTGTTCGGGATCGCGAACCTGCGCCTGGCTTCCCATCAAACGGATGCCAATGCGTTCATCCTCACGGTTCCAATCGGTTACAAAGCTGCCTCTGGTAATAGATTCCAGGTAGCGTATCACCTCCTGCTCTTGTATCTCAAGCTGCAACATGCGGTCGGTTCGAAACCGCAGATTCCATGTATCCACGGTTTGATCGAACTGTTTACGTAGTTGAACAGGTATTCCGTTCTCGTTTAATTTTTGCTCAAGCTGTATGGCCCGTATCTCACTCTCTGCCCGGTTCAAGCCAATCATACGAAATAGCACAGGTGGCTGATCAGCACCGATAAGGGCACTCCAGCTTTGGGTGGCAGCTACCGGCTCTACCGTCCATCCGGGAAAATCTGCATCAAATTGCCTCATTAACTCTTCCACCGAACGGGCGTCCCGATAACCGTTTACAGGTACCGAAACTGTAAATTTATTCAGCCCTTCCCTCGCAAGATTGGCAAGGTTTGTTTGATCTGTGTACCCGCCTTCTACCTGAATGTGTCCATCGCCCAGTCCTAACTGCTGAAGCCTGAGTTTGAGCGCATCAGCTGCCTGCATAGTAGATGTTAATGCTGTGTTTCCGGGAAGTTGTACCCGAAAAGTAACCAATGATGGCTCATCTTCGGGGAGCATGGTTTTAGGTACAGTTATAAATGCATACCCGGCAGCGGCAATCAAAAAGGTTGCAAATACAAAGATCATCAGGGGACGCTTGAGAACCCGCTGCAGGCTGCCTTCATACCAATGTAACATGTTGTTGAAAAAGGCACGTGTATTGAGCTGTCCGCTCCTCTCTCCTTTCTGAGCCGCTTTTTTCTTTCGGCGCTCCAAGATCTGTACAACCAATACGGGCAAAATAATAAGCGCCACAAACAGAGAGGCGAGCAGGCTGATGGAGAGCGTCCACGCCTGATCCTGAAAAAAGGCTCCTTCGAATCCGCCCAGAAAGATGAGCGGTAGAAATACCGAAATAGTAGTGAATGTGGATGCCGTAACCGCAAGGGCAATCTCTTTGGTACCAACTGCTGCCGCCCGTTTTACAGAAGGGGCCGCAGGTGTATGGCGGTTGATGTTTTCAAGAACTACGATGGCATTATCAAGCAGCAGGCCGATCCCGAGGGTGAGTCCGCTAAGGGAGACTATATTTAACTGAATGCCCGACCCATACATCACAAAAAAGGTGATAAAAATGGAGACCGGTATCGCGATGCCGATAGTAAACGGAGTTCGTATATCATTCAGAAAAGCGAAAAGAACGAAAAAGGCAAGGATGCCGCCAATCAATAGGGTTTGAAGAAGGTTGTTGATTGCCTTTCGGATGAAGGTGGCATCTTCGCGCAATATCTCAATACCGATGTTGGGGTACATCTCCCGCATCTGTTCCACCAGCGGCATCAACGTATCGAATACCTCTACTGTGTTGCTGCCAAACTCTTTTTTTATCAGCAGGTTCAGCACCCGCTCTCCTTCCAGGGTTGCGAACGATGTGGGATCGGTTTCGTCCATCGAGATCTCGGCTACTTCGCCGAGGGTTAAAATTCGCCCTTGCCCAAGGCGGGTGAGCGGTACACGTTCGAGGTCTTCCAGCTCGCGGATACGGCTCTCAATTTTCATGGAGTAGCGGTAGAGGCCATCGCGCAGTTCACCGCTTGAAGTAAACAGGTTGGCATCCCGAACGAGACCCTGAACTTGTGTTAATGACAATCCGTAACGGTCTATTTCCCGTGGCAGGTATCGGATCTGAACTTCCGGTTCAACGGCACCCACAAGAACTACCTGTGCGATTCCCTCTGCCTGTTCAAGCCTCCGGGAAAAAACCTGTTCTGCCCAGCGCTTTAGCGATAAGCGGGTGTCAAAAAGTTCATTAGGCCGATCTTTTGCAGTAATGGCAATTACTGCAATCGGTTCATCGGCGGTGGTATTGAAAATGAGCTGTGGCCGTGACGCCTGCTCCGGAAGAATGTACTGAACCTGATCCAGCTTCTCGCGCACATTGAGAAAGGCCAGATCCATATTGTGGCCCCAGCGAAAGTTGAGGTAGATAACACTCTGCCCCTGCCGGGCAAACCCGTGTACCTGCTCAATTCCGGGCACCGTACTGAGCACCGCCTCCAGGCGTTCGTTAATGCGCGTCTCCACTTCTCGCGGCGAAGCCCCCTGCCAGTCGGTACGCACTACCAGGTTTGGCGAATCCACATCGGGCAGCAGATCTACAGATAGTTCATTCAGTGCCAGCGTACCGAAGATAAACGCTGCCAGAATGAGGATGATGGCGGTTATGGGGCGGTTTAGGAGCAAGGGTCAGGGTTCAGGGTTCAGGGTTCAGGGTGCAAGGTTCAGGGTGCAGGGTGCAGGGTGCAGGGTTCAGGGTGCAGGGTTCAAGGTGCAGGGTTCAGGGTTCAGGGTGCAGGGTGCATTGGATCAATTTATTGAAGGTTAAGGATACATTTGGATTTTAAGTACTTGGTTAACTAACAACACTCACTTCAACGATGATAATAGTTTATACATGAATAAACAGCAACTATTTATTATGAATTAAGATAGATTTAAG
>SLGA01000185.1 GCA_007123985.1 Balneolaceae bacterium
AATTAGCCGGTTTTGGCTGTTTCTTTTTCTTAAATATGACCATACTACCGGAGGTTTTTTACATAGCTCAATATCAGTTAAAAGTTGTATCAATTATTATTTATTATAGTACATAGTACATTAAATAAATATAAACATTATGATACAACATATGTACAGTGTAAACAGCCTTACTTTTGTTTTTATATTTTTAGTCTTGGGCAATAATGAAACTAAAACTTCCATTGACAAATCACCTCCATGTTCCATTGAAGGAATTGAATTCTTGCTAAATATAAGCCCATCGACATCTGCATTATTTGTTGATTTTAATGCTTTAGAGATTGAAAAGGATGCAGATCAGCGATGCGTGCCAGAGGAGAGTGGTGGTAACGACGATAGCTGTTATACCTTTGGTGCTTGTCCCGGAAACAATTCTACTTTATGTGATATTACCTGCGAAACTAATGAAGATGGTTGTACTGTATGCTGGATCTGTCGCGGAAGTTATCCATAATAAAAAGATCACAGACATTTAAGTTGTAAAAACCCTGCCAGATGAATTCCCTACTTCGGATCACACTGATTAACTGTTATTGCATTCTCCTCCTTTTCCCAAAGAGTACCGGCCTGTTTGAATTGGACAATGCTGAATACTCCAATAACTTTTTTGGTGCCGATCCTCAGGCATCTGCTGAGAGGCAAATAACAAAAGAATTGATAAGTGTAAACTCAGTGAACATTTCGGAAGAATATGACATGTATCGAGCTTATCTCATCTCTTCAACCAAACAAAACATTACCATATTTGACAATTCGAATTTTGGATTCCATCAGTTAAATTTTGATCTGCAGCATGTCGGGAAATTTGGGAATGAAGGACGAGGCCCTGGAGAATTTATTTTCCCGGTTGATCTGTTTACTGATCAAAAAAACCAACATCACATTGTTGACGGACATCAACAGGTAGTTAGTATTTTTTCTGCAGATGGGAATCTGATTAATGAACAAAGTCTGCCATTTGGCGTTATTCCTCACCGTTATATTGTATTGGAATCAGGCAAACGCGCATTATATACGATTACCGGAAACAATGCATTTCATATTCTGAATGAAAATAACGAAGCGGAAAACACTTTTTTGAACTTAAACACCAATAGTTCATTAGATTACAGAAAACGAGCTTTTCTGCTTGATGGCTTTATTGCCGGTTCTGATGATACCGTTTACTTTGCCGGTTATAAAAACAGTATGCTTAAAGCCTTCAAGATTGATGGAGAACTAATCTACTCCCGTAATTACATAAACCCAATGGATTATGATTTTAAAAGCATGGAAATCTCAGACATACGGTCTGCCCCGGCTGAAACCCTCGACATTCAAGTCTACGATAATAAGTTAATTATTCTCACAGCCGGAAGCAGGGAAGATCCAAATAGAATGCACTATCTGGACGTTTATAACAGGGAAAATGGAGATTATCTCTACACAGTTTTACTGGAATATCCAGCTTTACGATTCTCAATCTCAGAAGACACCAACTCTTTACAAGTGCTTGGTTATTACACTTTGTTTGATGAAATGGGAGTCTTTAGTTATGAAAATCCTTTTTGAGGTTTTAAATAGCAGCCACCCTGCTAATTTTATTTAAAAATCGAAGCGGTAGTGATGGCTGGTACATCCAATTTCTGCTCAAATTCTAATAAGCCTTCCCCTCCACAATGGCATCAACCACGGCAGGATCAAGCAGAGTTGATACATCCCCCACATTTTCCAGATCCTTGGCAGCCACTTTTCGCAAAATACGCCGCATAATTTTTCCTGAACGTGTTTTTGGCAATCCGGGTACAATCTGAATTTTATCCGGCTTGGCAATGGGGCCGATAATTTTTGTTACCAGATCGTTAATCTCCTTCTTGAACGCTTTTGGATCTTTCGGGTCGTTCTCGCAAATCATATACGCATAAACACCTTGGCCTTTAATATCGTGCGGGTATCCCACAATGGCCGATTCAACAACATTCGGGTGCTCGTTAATCGCGTTCTCAATCTCTGCGGTACCCAGCCTGTGTCCCGATACATTCAGCACATCATCAACACGGCCGGTAATTCTATAATATCCTTCGGGATCGCGCCGGCAGCCATCACCCGTAAAATAGTATCCCTTGTAGGCACTCATGTAGGTTTTCAGGTAGCGCTCGTGGTCGCCCCAGACTGTACGGGCAATCCCCGGCCAGGGGTGTTTAATACACAAGTTACCGCTCACCCCATTTCCCTGAATCTCTTTCCCGTTTTCATCCATCAGAGTGGGAAAAATCCCGGGTAGTGGCAGCGTTGCAAAACCCGGTTTTGTGGGAGTAATGCCGGCCAGTGGTGAGATCATGATACCGGCTGTTTCAGTCTGCCACCATGTATCCACAATAGGGCATTTCCCGCCACCGATATGATCGTTGTACCAGTGCCAGGCCTCCTCATTAATCGGTTCACCCACTGATCCAAGCACTTTGAGAGAGCTTAAGTCGTATTTCTGAACATATTTAATATCGTAGCTCATCAGCGCACGGATAGCCGTTGGGGCGGTGTAGAAGTGAGTTACCTTATACTTTTCTACTACCTCCCAAAAACGGCCTGCATCAGGGTAGTTCGGCACTCCTTCAAAAATAATTCCGGTGGCACCATTAAACAGTGGACCATAGATAATGTAAGAATGGCCCGTAATCCAGCCGGCATCGGCGGTACACCAGTACACATCCTCCTCTGCTACCTGGAACACATTTCGGAACGTGTAGCTTGTATACACCATATAGCCGCCGCACGTATGTAAAACTCCTTTTGGCTTACCGGTTGAGCCGGATGTATAGAGGATGAAAAGCGGATCTTCCGCATCCATCTCAACGGCCTTGTGCTCTTTCGATGCATTCCGGATAAGCATGTGCCACCACTCATCGCGGCCTTCTACCCAGTCGATATCGCGGTTGGTACGCTGGCAAACAATTACATTCTTCACGGATGGACACTCCTTAAGCGCCTCATCCGAGATATCCTTCAGCGGAACATGTTTATCCCCGCGACGAAGGCCATCATTGGTAATCAGCATTTTGGCGTCGCAATCCTGAATGCGCTCGGCAAGAGACTGAGCCGAGAAACCGGCAAATACGATGGAGTGCACCGCCCCTATGCGCGCGCATGCAAGTGCCGAGATAATCAGCTCCGGAGTCATCGCCATGTAGATGCAGACCCGATCTCCTTTTTTAATCCCTTTCTCTTCAAGCACATTCGAAAACCGGCAAACATCCTCGTAAAGTTGCCTGTATGTGATCGTTCTGCGAAAGCTGTCGGGGTGGTTGGGCTCAAAAACAAAAGCTGTTTTGTTACCGATGGAATTCAGGTGGCGATCGAGTGCATTTTCAGTAATGTTCAGCTTGCCACCCTCAAACCATTTGATATCCCCTTTTTCAAACCCTCCGGAGTGGACTTTATCCCAGCTTTTGCGCCAGTAAAAGGTGCCGGCTTCATGTTCCCAGAATTTCAGGCGGTCTTTTTCGCTCTGTTTGTAAATCTGATTGTATTCTTCGAAGGATTTGATGTTCAGCCACATATTAAGTCAAATGTTATGTTAGTTGGTAATTATTGAGCGCCTTCATGTTGATGTTTTTTGATACAACATTCAAGAAAAATTTTGAAAAAAACCTGCTTCTGAAACTATTACCATATTTTTCAGGGGATATTTGAGTACACAAAACGAATCATATATTACTTTTTGTTGATATGGTTCGATTTATATAAACAGATTCTTTCAAATGCCGAACGGTATACAAATAATTGATTCGTGGTTTGCCTCTAAAAAGTGGAAACCTTTTGGGTGGCAAATCCGCTGCAGGGATGCATTTCTTGAAAACAGATCTGGCTTGCTAAACGCACCTACCGGCAGCGGAAAAACCATGGCACTCTTTCTGCCGGCAGTTATAAGATGGATCAATCAACATCCGAAAGATTGGCAGACCAAACAAAAGAACGGTTTACAATTGCTCTGGGTAACCCCGCTTCGGGCTCTGGCCAAAGATATCGAAAAAGCGATGCAACAGTGCGTTGATGAGATTGGCCTTCCATGGGATATTCAGCGCAGAACAGGCGATGTTTCATCAGCCATCAAACAGAAACAAAAGAAGCAAATGCCGGAGGTTCTCATTATAACGCCGGAAAGTCTGCATGTCTTACTTGCACAAAAAGGGTACCCGGCCCGGTTTACGCATCTCCAATGTGTGGTAGTGGATGAGTGGCATGAACTTCTTGGTTCGAAACGAGGCACCCAAACCGAGCTGGCGCTTTCACGTCTTCGCGGGCTGAATTCGGAGCTGCAAACCTGGGGTATTTCGGCTACCATCGGGAACCTTGACGAGGCTTATGAAGCCATTCTGGGTTTAGATGCACCGGGGAGTTCTGTCATCATCAAATCGGATATAAAAAAAGAAATCAATGTACACTCCGTACTCCCTGATGATGTGGAAAAATTTCCGTGGTCGGGACATCTGGGCATAAACCTGCTTCCAAAAATCCTACCGATTCTGGATAAGAGCGGTTCAACCCTGATTTTCACAAATACGCGTGCTCAGTCTGAAGTTTGGTTCCAGCAGCTTTTAGAAGCAAAGTCTGAACTGGCTGGCACTATTGCGCTGCATCATGGCTCGCTTGACCGAAACATACGAAATTGGGTAGAGGAATCGCTGCATAGCAGCCTGCTCAAAACGGTGGTATGCACTTCAAGCCTCGATCTCGGTGTGGATTTTGCACCGGTAGATTCAGTGATCCAGATAGGCAGCCCGAAAGGTGTGGCCCGGTTTATACAACGCGCCGGACGTAGCGGCCACCAACCGGGATCTGCAAGCACTATATGGTTTGTGCCCACACACGCCCTTGAGCTGATTGAAGCTGCTGCTCTGAAAGATGCTGTAAAAAATGAGCAGGTAGAATCGAGAGCTCCCGTATTGAAACCGTACGATGTTTTGATCCAATATCTGGTTACACTGGCTGTTTCTGACGGATTCAAACCGGCTGTGATCTTTGATGAAATTAAAAAAACGTTCGCATACCAAGCACTGCGTGAATTAGAGTGGAACTGGATTCTCGAGTTCATCAAATCCGGTGGCAAATCACTAACCCGATATGATGATTATTCCAAAGTACAAATCGATGAAAATGGAATCTGGAAAGTGTATGACCGTAAAATTGCCCGCCGCCACAGAATGAGTATCGGCACCATCGCAAGTGACTCCATGCTGCGGGTAAAATATCTGAAGGGTGGTACACTCGGGCGTGTTGAGGAGTGGTTTGTATCGCAATTGAACATCGGTGATACGTTCTGGTTTGCAGGCAGGAACCTCGAGCTTGTAAAAATCAAAGAGATGACCGCCTATGTACGTAAAACAACTGGTAAAAGCAGCAAGGTACCCAGCTATATGGGCGGGCGTATGTCGCTTTCATCAAATATGTCGGGGCTTCTTCGTGAAAAACTGCAGCTCGCCATTCAGAACAACCACAAGAGTATTGAACTGGAAACCATCAAGCCCATTCTTGATATCCAGAAGGAACGTTCTACGTTGCCGCGTACAGATCAGTTTCTAATTGAGAAATCGTGGTCGAAAGAGGGATGCCACCTCTTCTTTTTCCCATTTGAAGGCAGATATGTTCACGAAGGTATGTCGGCACTGGTGGCTCACAGGATTTCAAAAATGGTGCCGATTACATTTTCAATTGCCATGAACGATTACGGCTTTGAGCTGCTTTCCGACAGAGATATACCCATTGAAGAGGCACTCCAAAACGATCTCTTTTCATCAAAATATCTTGTGCGAGACATTATGGGTATACTGAATGATGCCGAACTTGCAAAACGCCGTTTTCGTGAAATAAGCCAGATAGCGGGACTCGTTTTCCCCGGGTTTCCGGGAAATCAAAAAGCGGGGAAACATCTGCAAATGTCATCAGGTCTTTTTTTCGATGTTTTTACAGAGCACGAACCTGACCATCTGCTACTTCAGCAAGCGTATGATGAAGTTCTGCAAATCCAGCTGGATGAAGCCCGGATGAGGCAGGCTCTAGCGAGAATTCAGATTCAGGAAATTGTGCTGAATAAAATTGATCGCTTTTCTCCTTTCGCATTTCCTATTTATGTGGACAGGCTCCGCGAACTGATGTCATCAGAAAAACTAATAGATCGTGTAATGAAGATTCAAAAACAGCTGGAAAAAGAATAGACTTATGAACCGAATAGAAACCATCACTATAAAAGGTGAATCGTGGCAACTTCTGCCCGAAAGGGCTGTGTTCTGG
>SLGA01000269.1 GCA_007123985.1 Balneolaceae bacterium
ATGCAAATTGGAGCCGGTCACCCATATTTTTTTTTTTATGCAGGGAAATTCGCGGAATTTTCGTTCCACTCAAAGATTCTCTGTACAACTCATTTTTAATCTCTCTGCCCCTGATCTTAACGGTGAAATGATCTTGTCTGTATTTTTCGTATAGCTCATCCCAGCCGTCCAAAATTTTTGTTGGGAGCGGATCCAGTTTCACTGCCCAGTGATCTTCCATTTGATCGAGTCGTGAAAGAAGTTGTTCACTGTCATCTGGGTTCCAGTTTTTCAGCTGTTCGATTGTACCCCGAACCTGGTCCAGTTTAGAAGCAATTTCTATCTGCTGTTCTGCCCACTGGTGATAATTCTGAATGGTTTCGGTAATTTCGGAGAGATATCGTTGCCGTCTTCCCGGGATTATTGCCTGAGCATGCAGGTTTTCAGCAGGCTCGGAATTTGAATAAAGCCTCGTTTGCCAGTTGAAGGGGAACATATTATTGATTCTGTGTACTATAGCTGCAAACAGCCTGTGAACGCCCTCATCATTAAATTGTGCTGCTATGGTAGGGTACACCGGCATTTTTTCCGGTTTGATGTGCCAGTCTCCCCTGTTACGCTGCATCTGTTTCCGTACATCGCGCAGTGCATCCAAAGATCCTTTTTTGTCGAATTTATTCAGCACAACCAGATCGGCCAGATCCAGCATGTTGATTTTCTCAAGCTGTGTTGCTGCACCATATTCGTGCGTCATTACATAAATGGGTATATCACTCAGTTCCGTAATTTCAGACCCACTCTGCCCTATACCGCTGGTTTCAACAATAACGAGATCGAAGCCGGCAGCTTTACATACGGCAATTGCCCCTTTTGCTGCATCACTGATAGATTTATTGGATGCGCGGGTTGCCATACTTCGCATAAATACCCGATCTGTGTCGATGCTGTTCATGCGTATGCGGTCGCCAAGTAATGCTCCGCCGGTTCTAATCTTTGATGGATCGATAGAAATAACACCGATACTAAGATCTTTGAACTCCGTTAGAAATCTGCGAATAATTTCATCAGTCAGCGAACTTTTTCCGGCACCGCCTGTACCTGTTATTCCAAGAACCGGTATCTGTTTATTGTTATTCTCCACCGCTTCTCCATGAAGAATCAGCTGATTTCCATCGTAGGATGCAAGTTCACTAATACCGTTTTCAAGTGCTGTAATTGTTCGGGAAACAGCATTGATATCACCTTTGCGTATATTCAGGGGATCTTGCGGGGCAACGCTGGTTGTGTTGAAATCGCACTCTTCCATCATGAAATTAATCATGCCTTGTAACCCCATGTTACTGCCGTCTTCAACCGAAAATATGCGTGTAACACCATAAGCGTGCAGTTCCCTTATCTCCCTTTCAACAATTACACCGCCACCGCCGCCAAACACTTTAATATGCGGAGCGCCTTTTTCTTTCAGGAGATCAATCATGTATTTAAAATATTCCACATGCCCGCCCTGGTACGAACTAATTGCAATTCCCTGTGCATCTTCCTGGATGGCACAATTTACGATTTCATTTACAGAGCGATTATGCCCCAGGTGAATTACCTCGGCACCGGTTGCCTGCAAAATGCGGCGCATGATGTTTATACTTGCATCATGCCCGTCGAAAAGACTTGCCGCGGTAACAAACCGGACTTTGTTTTTCGTGGAAATCTTCTCCTGCATGGAGTTTGTTGAGGATTTTTTCTTTCCTGTTGAGGTGTTTTTTTTATTGATTTTTGCTGCGTCTGACATAAATAGTGTTTCGTGAAAATAAATTCGGAAGCGTTTCCAAGATAGTGATTTTGAGTGATAATAATGATTACTAAAGCGTTTGAACTGGTTTTGTTTACAACATTTTAATGTGAAGGCAACTGAGTATTGATTGCTGGGCACTCATCAAAAGAACCAAGAATTGCCGTTCAGAATTTCACCCGATCCTTCATGTTCATCGGTAGTTTGTGTACCTTTAGATTCAATTAAATCATCTCGTAAAATTGAATAAAACCAGCTCAACATCATACGATGCAATTGTGGTAGGGTCTGGCCCTAACGGACTTGCTGCAGCAATCCGGTTGGCACAAAAAGGGCTGCACGTTAAGATTTTTGAAGCGTCCGATACTCCCGGCGGAGGAATGAGAACCAAAGAGTTGATGCGAACCGGATACTTACATGATATATGTTCAGCGGTACATCCGATGGGTATCTCGTCTCCATTCTTCAAAAATCTGCCCCTTGAGAAATTTGGGTTAAAATGGATCCATCCTGTTCATCCTGCAGCCCACCCTATGGATAACGATCCTCCAGCCATACTTTACAATGATCTGCACGAAACAGCTTTTCATTTGAAACAGGATGAAAAAACATACAGAGACATTGTTGAACCAATTGCAGAAAACTGGAATGCACTCACGAACGATTTTTTGGGCCCGCTTCGTATTCCGGCGAATCCAGTCAAACTTGCAAAATTTGGGTTAAAGGGACTTCAACCGGCATCGCTATTTCAAAAACGGTTCAAAACTGAAAGAGCAAAGGCACTTTTTGCAGGAATGGCTGCACATAGCCTGTTACCACTAAATTCTATGGCTACAACAGCAATTGGGCTTGTATTTTTTGGTGCTGCACATACAAACGGATGGCCTGTTGCTGCGGGTGGCTCACAGTCTATAACAGATGCTTTAACAGGTTATTTTAAATCGATGGGTGGTGAAATTGAGACCGGATTCAGGGTTGAAAACTTATCACAATTGCCAAAATCAAAAGCTATTCTTTTTGATCTTACACCTCGGCAGGTTGCACGTATTGCAGGCAACACATTTAGCCCCGGTTATAAGAAGAAGCTTCGAAAGTACAGGCTTGGTTCCGGTGTTTTTAAAATAGACTACATTCTAAAAGAACCCGTACCCTGGAAAGATGAAGAGTGCAAGCGCGCGGGCACTGTTCACCTTGGCGGTACATTTGGTGAGATTGCCGAATCTGAAAAATCAATGAGTGAAGGAAAACATCCTGAAAAACCTTTTGTTTTGGCAGCACAACAAAGCCTTTTCGATACCAAACGAACAACGGGAAAGGGGCAGATATTATGGGCATACTGTCATGTTCCGAATGGCTCAGCGAAAGATATGACCCATGAGATTGAAAATCAGATTGAACGCTTTGCACCCGGATTTCGCGATATAATTGATGAAAAACGAACCATGAATTGCGCTGATTTCGAAACCTATAATGCTAACTACATCGGCGGTGACATCAACGGTGGCAGACAGGATATTCGGCAACTTTTTTCGCGCCCTGTGAACTTTATCAATCCCTACGCCACGCCGGTAAAGGGTATCTATTTTTGCTCATCCTCTACACCTCCGGGAGGAGGCGTTCACGGCATGTGTGGTTACCATGCTGCAAATCTTGCATTAAAAAAAGAGTTCGGCTATAAATAAGCTTTATGAGAACTTCACACCGAATCTTTACATCAGATACATACTGCTATTTACATACCAATTCTTCATGTAAAAGCACTATTTTTGGGCATAAATGATTCGAAATTTTCTTCAAATACCCAATTTCAAGTCGCTGAAATCTTCTGCTAAGTCAGCCCGGGCGGGTTCTGGTTGGTGGACATTTTTAACCATATCAGTAGCTCTGCTCGTAGGTGTTCCCGTATTTACTGTGGCTGCAAATCTATTTGTTCCGAGTGGTGATGTTTGGCAGCATCTTGCCTCAACCGTACTGCCCGATTATGTGAAAAATTCAATTATTTTGATGCTGGGAGTGGGAACAGGGGTATTTATTCTTGGGGTAGGAACTGCCTGGCTGGTTACTATGTGCCGTTTTCCGGGCAGCAGATGGTTCAACTGGATGCTCATACTCCCAATGGCCGTACCAGCTTATCTGATGGCATACACATATACCGACTTCCTTGCCTACACGGGACCACTCCAATCCATGCTTCGTGATATTACAGGGTGGGGCTTTGGTGATTACTGGTTCCCGAATGTGCGCTCAATTGGTGGTGCTATTCTCATGATGTCATTCGTATTTTTTCCGTATGTCTATCTGCTTACCCGTGCTGCTTTTCTTGAACAGTCGTCGTCGCTTCTGGAGGCAAGCCGAAGTCTTGGAGCCACTCCACTTCAAAGTTTTTATAAAATTGCACTTCCTCTGGCTCGCCCCTCCATTGCAGCGGGTATGGCCCTTGCTTTGATGGAAACACTGAATGACTTTGGTACCGTTGACTATTTTGGAGTTCAAACGTTTACTACAGGTATCTACAGAACATGGTTCGGGCTCGGAGAACGAGCAGCAGCGGCACAACTCGCAGGTTTTTTGCTGATTTTTATCCTGTTTCTGATTCTCCTTGAACGATGGAGCCGTAATAAAATGAGCATGAAACAGAGCTCATCCGGCCGTTATAAATTTCTGCAGGTGTACAATCTTGAGGGATGGAAAAAATGGGCAAGTACAGTTTTCTGTTCGATACCTGTTCTTATTGGGTTTATTGTACCAACAGTTATTCTGATCGATATGATGATCGCAAACTTTGATGCAGCCGTTGACGCACGTTTTTTTCAATTTGGGCTGAATACGATCTTTGTTGCCTTAATTGCCGGTTTCATTGCACTTCTTGTTGCCCTGATTATGGCCTATGGCGTACGGCTAAATCCCAATTTCATTACAAAAGCATCTACCCGTATCGGATCGATGGGTTACGCTATTCCGGGGTCTGTAATTGCAGTTGGCATCCTAATTCCTTTCGGATGGATGGATAACACAATTGACGGCTGGCTGCGAAGCACATTCGGGATATCATCGGGTCTCTTACTCAGCGGGACCATCTTTGCACTGATCTTTGCATACGTAGTACGATTTCTTGCCGTAGCTTTTAACACCGTTGAAGCGAGTCTCGGAAAAATCACACCCAGTATGGATGAAGCCGCTGAGGGTATGGGGTACAGTTTCGGAAAAACACTCGGTAAAGTTCACATTCCGATGATGTCCGGCAGTTTGTTTGCGGCAATTATGCTTGTTATTGTTGATGTAATTAAGGAATTGCCGGCCACAATTATCGTACGGCCATTTAATTTCGATACATTAGCCGTTCAGGTTTACAGGCTTGCATCGGATGAGAGGCTCGCTGAATCATCGGGAGCAGCACTTGCAATTATACTCGTTGGACTTGTTCCGGTTTTCATACTCAGTAAGTCGATAGCAAAAACCCGTAAGAATACGCAGTAAACCAGTGTCGGATTCGTGCGACTCTGCAAGCATGAAATAATTATCCTTTATCTCCAGCCAACCCTGTCCATCAAACGAATCGCAGTAGGGTTGTTAATTCCGTAAAAAGAGACATTTACTGCGTCGCTGTCATATGTACCAAAACTCCGCAGAGCTTCCGGAAGATCTATTCCGCTCAAGACAGGAAATTCGTTATTGCCAACAGCGAAAAGCAGCTGAGCATGTTCAGTTGCCAGGTATTCAAGAAATCGAACTGCATTTTCACGGTTTGGTGAGTTTGCTGCAAGTCCCGCACCGCTGATATTCACATGGGTGCCCCCATAATCAGCCGAAGGAAAGTAGATGCCAACCTGCTCAGCAACTTCTCTGTCCTGTTCTGAATTTGACTGCATTAACCTTGCTAAATAGTAGTGATTTGCAAGGGCAACATCGCATAATCCTGCTGCAACAGCCTTTATTTGGTCTGTGTCGCCACCTTGCGGCGGCCTCGCAAAGTTCTCAACCAGGCCACTCGCCCAGTTTTCTGTAGCTTCCTCACCGTGAACTTCTATCAGTGATGCAACCAATGATTGATTGTAAATATTGTTTGAGGATCGTACACATAGCCGGCCGGCCCATTTATCTTCAGCCAATTGCCAATACCCCTCCAGTTCATCAGTTGTTACTGAATTTCTGTTATAGATAATTCCCCTTGTTCTCTCTGATAAACCTACCCAGTATCCCTCAGGATCGCGCATCTGCTCCGGAATCACTTCTTGCAAATATTCTGATTGATGAGACTGCAGAATATTGGCCTCTTTTGCACGCCACAGTCTGCCGGCATCAACAGTAATTACAATATCTGCAGGGCTGTTAATTCCTTCATTCCGAATACGTTCAATCAACTCATCACTGGAACCCTCTATCAAATTTATTTGAATGCCGGTTTCCTCTGTAAACCGATCATATAACTGTAAATCAGTATCGTAGTGACGGGATGAGTAAATATTTATTTCATCTTTTTGAGCACATGAAGCTAAGAATAGAAGAACCAGAATTGCCAATAAGAGCTTTTGAAACATTGATTTTTTGGTTTAGTAGTTTTTTTTCGGAGTGCGAAATAACTGCATATTGTTCGTTATCAATACGACAGATTCAGTACGTTGAATTATTTAATTTAGAATAAATCTAAATAAAGAAATCATCCGAATCAATCTCATACCTCTCTATTTATGAAATTTTCTATTTCAGATAATCAGCCAGATATTTATACCCGTTTGAAAGAGAGCCTCTATAAACAATAACTGCTCTTTTTATTTCATCGGGCAGATCAAGTTGGTCGAACGAAACGGAGAAATCAGCGTCAGCGATTGATTTCATAAATGGTTTTAAAGCAGTACTAAAATGCTCAGATGCCTCTCGCGGCAATTCACTTGGTAAAATATCTACAGCCATCACAGCAATTCCTTTACCGTTAAAACCCATTTTATAACCATCGGCAGATGGGTCATATATAAAAACAGGATCTTCAATCTCAGTTGATTTTTCGGTACACTCCACTGAACCGTGTACATCGCAGGTGATATCCCCAATTACTTTTAGATGGAGGTTATTTGATTTTTCCTGCTCAACCAGCCACTCCTTTTTAATCAATTTTGGATAGCGATCGTCCCAGTATATTCCATTCACAAATACATTAATGTCAGGCAGAAGTTCTTCAATAGAGGATTCATACTGATCCGGATTGGTGATATAATCCATCAGATCAAACTTATCTCCTTCTTTATGGCTGAGATAATGCTCTGGAAGAATATTTACAATCATGACAGAACCTTCGGATGGATATTCTCTGCTCCTCAATTGCAAGGGAGTAATGGTTACCCCATTAAGAAGCTGGGCAATTTCCAGTGCCCCTTGTGATACATTTCCATCACCTGAAATGGCAATAATCAATGGTTCCATTTCTTCCGGTAATCCGTTCTTTCTGATTTGTTCAGCAACGCGCCCAATTTCTGATTTGGCCTCTTCAAGAGAACTGTATTGAAAGGCTTGTTTGAGCTGAGAAAATGGATTTTCAAAACCCAGAGTTTGATATCGTTTGCCAACAGCCCACAGTGTATTGATCATTCCGGCAAGGCCGGCGTATCGCCCAAAAAAGATCAGGCGGCGCCCATTGCTGTCCTCAATTTTTTCATAATCGATCAGCGTACTGCCGGATTTCATCAGAGATTTCAACATAGGCATATTGTAAGGCTGGCCTTTAATTACATGGGAAAAGAAAACATATACTTTCCCGGCCTGAAAGTAGTCTATTGGCATCTCTTTTACACCCAATATCACATTACAGTGATCCAGGGTTTCTGAAATTTTGGCACCGGCATTTTCAAACTCTTCGTCGGTAAAGATTCGTTTTTCCGAGGCTTCTACTGATATTTCAATTCCTTGTTGAACAAGATTTATAATATCAGCCGGCACAAGAGGCGATCTGCGTTCGAGTTTGTATTTGTCTTCGTGACGAATTCCGATATTGCTCATAATTTCTGTACGTGCGATTCAATTCTTACTTCTATGTTCTTTCCTATCCAACATTAATTCGCGATTTTTCAGGGATATGTTCTCGAATTTTTTCCAATAAGTAATGATGAAAATATTGGTTTCCGGCTACCATACGCTGGCCAAATGCCCACCCCTCTTCTCCTTTCCAGTCTGTTACAATGCCACCAGCTTCCCGAATAATAAGTGCAGCCGCGGCCACATCCCAGATGTGTAGGGAGTATTCGTAGAATCCGTCAAAACGACCGCATGCAACATTACAAAGGTCATACGAAGCGGCACCCGGGCGTCGGATTCCCTGAAGCTCTTCCATCAGCACACGAAACAATCGCAGATATGGTTCTACAAGCGAGAGATCGTTGTATGGAAAACCGGTGGCCACAAAACCGCTTTTGGTTTTTGATGTTTTCGACACATGGATTTTACTGCCGTTCAAAAAAGCACCGTTACCTGAAACAGCTGTAAACTCTTCATCACGATTTACTTCAATTACAACACCCACTTTTGGCACTCTGTTATCCCAAAGTGCAACAGATACACAATAGACCGGGAAATCATTGGCAAAATTTGTTGTGCCATCGATGGGATCAATAATCCAGGTACGATTTGTACTCAAAGAATCATGATCGGCAGACTCTTCAGCCAGAACATCATCATCAGGAAAACTTTTTTTTATGACTGCGAGTATTGCTTTTTCTGCAGCCAGATCAGCATCGGTCACCAAATCATGAAAACCTTTCTCCTTAATATGAATACCTTTTTTACGATACTCTTTAATAATCCGAACTCCCTCCCGGGCAGCACGCCTTGCAACGTCTAAATCTTCACTCATCTGTATCTATATCTATTTTCGATTAAAACTATAACCAAATGCCCGCCATTTATATACAACATTCAAAATGACAGGGTTACTTCTCTTTCATTTTATATTCAAATGTTTTTTTACCAAGCTGAGGTTCATCTTTTGCAAATTCGGGATCATCGAAAAGTTCATCTGATGAACTTTGTTCTATTCTGGAAATTTCCTTCTGAAGTTTACTGAGCATTTCGATAAACTTAATTTTTTGATCGTGTTCAGCTACTTTTATTTTTCCTGATACCTCCTGCCGCTTTCGTTCACAAAATTTCAGTCTGAGTGATTTCATGCACGATTTTGCCGTTTGGATCGGGTTTTTATCCCGCCTGTATTCTCCACCCAGCCGTTTTGCAAGATCTTCACTTACCGTGTGCCGTTCCAGTAAAATATCTCCCAACAGCGACGGAAACGGACTCTCTCTGTTCATGTAGTGCTCTTTTGCAACATCTTCACCATTTTTATGCCGCTCCATAATATCTTTGAAAAAATCACGAATCTCTTCGTCTTCAAAGTGATCTTCTCCGATATTGTGGCCTATATACTCTCGCATCTTTTCACCGTAAATAAGCAGAAGCCGGATCACTTCCATC
Source organism: Balneolaceae bacterium (assembly GCA_007123985.1). Lineage (GTDB taxonomy): Bacteria > Bacteroidota > Rhodothermia > Balneolales > Balneolaceae > Rhodohalobacter. The sequence goes on from SLGA01000269.1 coordinate 9,221, forward strand.
TCATAATGTGGTTTTTTCCTGGCAGGTTTGATCTCAGATTGAAGCGTTTCATGAGAATCATAATATTCACGATCAGGCATAGACCCTGCGGCGGGAACCTGCGGTGGTTGAGATGACCTTCTACTTCGGAAATTTTCCTGCCGTTTTCGCTCGTTCAGAATGATATCGAGCTGCTGGAATAACTCACGATCCGTACCTTTTCGATAGACCTGTGTTTTTTGATGCAAATGCTGTACATAGAACTGCCTGTCCAGCTCTCCAGGAATTAATGCTATACTTTCCAAAATGTGCTTAATGGTTGATGAACGATCAGCGGGACTCTCCATTTTGCCCTCTTTTTCCGCTTTTTGTATCGTGAATGTCACAAAATCTTCAGCACTCTTTTTCTTCAGTTCAAGAAAGGATTCTTTTCCAAATTGCTTTATAAACGAATCGGGATCTTCACCATCGGGAAGTTCCATCAGCTGCACATCCATACCCTGCTCAAGGGATACGTTCATAGCCCGAACCATAGCATTTTGCCCGGCAGAATCAGCATCATAAATCATGACAATTCTGTTGCCGTAACGCTGTAAAATCTTCACCTGGCCGGCTGTTAATGAAGTACCGCTTGAAGCAACCACATTTTTCACATCATGCAAATTCATGGATATCACATCTGTATATCCTTCAACCAGAATCACCTCTTCTTCCTTCCGAATATCATTTTTGGCGAAATTCACACCATAAACAACTTCGCTCTTATTATAGACCAGTGTCTGTGCTGAGTTGATATACTTAGCGGTTTTCTTTTTTTCATTCAGAATACGGCCTGCAAACGCAATCACTTTCCCGGAGGGATTGAAAATCGGGAACATCAGGCGACCGCGAAATGTGTCGTAGTACCCATCTCCTCGCTGGCTGGGCTTAATCAGATCGGCACCAACAAGATACTCCTCCCCAATTCCTTCTTTGCGTGCAGCTTTTAGCAGTGCATCGTTTTCAGGTGAGTAACCCAGCCCAAATGTTCGCCAGATTTTTTTATTGTATCCGCGCTTTTCAAGATATGCTCTCGCTTTTTCGGCTTCATCAGATTCAAGTAACTGTCTGTAAAAAAAGAGCCCTGCAAATTTTAAAGCATGGAAGATACCCTCTCTTTGCCTGGTTCTTTCATCTTCTCCCTCTACATGCTCATCGGGTATATCGATACCATAGCGGTCAGCCAGTGTTCGCAGCGATTCGGGAAAACTGATTCCCTCCTGTGCCATCACAAAACTGAATACATCGCCGCTCTCACCACATCCAAAACATTTATAGATACCAAGTTTTGGTGTTACATGGAATGAAGGAGTTTTCTCATTATGAAACGGACAAAGCCCTGTAAACCCACTGCCTGACTTTTTGAGTTTCACATAGTCTCCAACCACCTCTACGATGTCGGCAGCCATGCGAATTTCTTCTTTTTTTTCGTCCGTAATCATTCTGAAATGATAACGAAAAGCAGGCTGTACAACAAAGCAGATCTCTTTAATTGTGATAAAATCGGCTCTTCATTCATCGGGTGAAATCTTTGCACAAGATTGCATCTACACTTCGGAGGTGAGGTAGTATTTTAGTACAGTTATTCCGATATAATTGATACAATTTCGTACATGTTGCTCTTTGGCAATCAAATGCAATGATGGTATATTTACAGGATTGAAATAAAAAGATAATCTAAATAATTAACCTGATTCATGAGTGTATTAGTTGGTAATAACACCCGTTTGATCGTACAAGGATTTACCGGAAGCGAAGGAACTTTTCACGCCGGCCAAATGATAGAGTACGGAACCAATGTAGTTGGCGGCGTAACCCCCGGAAAAGGCGGCCAAAAACATCTTGATAAACCTGTTTTTAACACCGTAGCTGATGCGGTTGCTGATGAAGGAGCAAATACATCTGTAATTTTTGTGCCACCTGCTTTTGCGGCAGATGCCATTATTGAATCGGCTATTGCTGGCATTGATGTAATCATTTGTATTACGGAAGGCATCCCCGTGCAGGATATGGTGAAAGCAAAACAGGTTTGTATAAATCACGGAGCTACTCTTATTGGGCCAAACTGCCCCGGTGTAATTACTCCCGGCGAAGCTAAAGTAGGTATTATGCCTGCAATGATTTTTTCACCCGGAAATATCGGTTTAATTTCGCGCTCCGGTACTCTTACCTACGAAGCTGTTGATCAGTTAACGAAAATCGGACTTGGACAAAGTACAGCTATTGGTATTGGCGGCGACCCCGTTATCGGAACTACTCACACAGATGCTGTTAAACTCTTCAACGAAGACCCTGATACCGAAGCTATTGTGCTGATTGGCGAGATTGGCGGTTCGGCTGAGGAAGAAGCAGCTGCTTATATTAAAGAAAACGTAAATAAACCAGTTGTAGCATTTATTGCGGGTAGCACGGCACCTCCCGGAAGAAGAATGGGGCATGCAGGTGCAATTATTTCGGGCGGACAAGGTACCGCAGCAGATAAGAAGAAAGCTTTACGTGAAGCAGGTGTAACTGTAGCAGAAAGCCCGGCAGAAATTGGTGTTACATTAAAGAGTATTCTTTAATAACCACGCCCTTCGAGAAAGTAAAAAAGCCGCTCTGATCTATTCAAAGCGGCTTTTTTTTGTCCTATTCGGATTTAGATAATCGAGTAACCGTCCGGAATAACTGCTCCTTTCTGGATGATTACAATACCATCAACAACAGAGTGTTTTTCGTATTCCCCATCTTCAAGATGTGAACCTCCGGTAATTTTCACATCATTACCGATACGCACATTTTTATCAATAATCGCATTACTTATAAAACATCGCTGGCCAATTCCCATTAGCGGTCTGTCATTCGATTGGTGGTCGAAATCATCCTGCGTAGCAAAATGGTCGTTACCCATTACAATGGCTGATTCGATAGTGGTTCCTTTTCCTATTCGGGATCGAATTCCAATCACTGATCGCTCAATTCTGCTTGCCTCTATAATGCATCCTTCCGCAATAAGTGTACGCTCGAGATTGGTTCCTGTTAATTTTGAAGCCGGCAGGTAACGGGCTCTTGTATAGATAATCTGTTCATTATCATATAAATTAAAATCCGGCACCGTCTCACAGAGTTCAAGATTTGCTTCAAAAAATGAACTGATTGTACCGATATCTGTCCAATATCCACTAAATGCGAAGCTGGAAACTTTACTACCTTCTTCAATTGCTTTCGGTATAATTTCTTTACCAAAGTCTGTTGCATCAGGATTCTCTTTGAATAACTTTAATAGCACATCTTTACTGAACACATAAATCCCCATAGAAGCCAGGTAATTTCTGCCCTGTGCTTTCATCTCATCAGAAACCTCTGAAGACCAGTTTGAAAGTTCATCAGCTGAAGGCTTTTCAACAAAGCTTTCAATGGTTCCGTCTTCGTTGGTTTTCATGATTCCAAAACCCGTAGCATCTTCTGCTTTCACGGGAATTGTGGCTACAGTGAGGTCAGCATTATCGCGTTCATGAACTTTAAGAAGTTTGCGGTAATCCATTTGATACAGCTGATCGCCCGAAAGCACGAGAACGTGAGTATAATCGTAATTAGCCATGTGATGAAGTGACTGCCGGACTGCATCAGCGGTGCCCTGGAACCAGCTTTGGCTTTTCGGTGTCTGTTCGGCCGCAAGAATATCTACAAAGCCGTGAGAAAAAAGATCGAAATTATACGTGTTTTTTATATGCCTGTTCAATGAGGCAGAGTTAAACTGAGTGAGAACAAATATTTTCCTGATTCGCGAGTTCAGGCAGTTTGATATAGGTATATCCACCAACCTGTACTTACCGGCTACCGGCACTGCAGGTTTGCTTCTGTGGCGGGTTAACGGGTCAAGGCGGGTGCCCCTGCCGCCACCTAAAATAATTGCAATAGTTGATTCTTCCATGATTGTAGTCCTCTTTTATTTCATTGTTTTATACATCGTTCTGTAGTTTTCTGAAGCTTTTACCCACGAAAAGTCCAGATTCATTATGTATCGCCGGTTCGCATCAAATAAACGCTTTTTGCTGTATAATTCCACTGCGCGTTTTATAACTTCTACGGCCTCATCAAGGTTAAAATTATCAAATACAAAACCGTAACCATTCTCTTCTCTTCGATCGATTACAGTATCGGCAAGACCTCCTGTTTTTCTCACAATAGGTATTGTGCCGTAGCGCATGGAATAAAGTTGATTTAGCCCGCACGGTTCCACTCTTGATGGCATGAACAGATAATCGGAGCCCGCGTAAATTCTGTGTGCCAGTTCTTCGTTATACTCAAGCCTGCTATCAAAATAGCCGGTGTAATTATCCTGCAGATCTTCAAATATGGAGTGCAAATAGGGTTCTCCTGTACCAAGTACCAGGAATGAGGCCTCAACTCCCTGGGCTTTACACTCTTTTATTAGATCAGGAATTAGATCGGCCCCTTTTTCACGCACAAGCCTGCCAATGAACGAAATAAGTGGCCGTTCAGGATCAAGACCGAACTCGTTATACAAAAACTCCTTGTTGGCACCCTTTCCTACTTTATAATTTCTTAAGGAATAGTTTTCGAGCAGGTATGGGTCCGTTGATGGATCCCAGACTTCGTTATCAATTCCGTTCAGAATACCTGTTGTTTTGGGTGATTCCTGCCGGAGCAAAATTTCAAGACCATGGCAAAACTCTTTCAATTCACTGAGATATCCGGTTGATACGGTTGTCACTTTCCAGGCTGTTTTGATTCCCGCTGCAAGAGCATTCAGGGCACCGTCCCATTCAAGGATTCCCATATTGTAAAAATCAAACTCGGGCAACAGTGAAGCACTCCCCATATCGTACCTGCCCTGGTATTCACCATTGTGAATGGTTAGAACGGTGGGTATTGATTTCATCTTCTGATACCGATAGCTCTTGGTAAGCATAAACGGAATAAGCGCCGTGTGATGATCGTGGCAATGAATCACATCAGGCTTTTTCGGTTGTGACTGGACCCAATCAAGTGCAGCAATCTGAAAACTAAAAAATCGCTCTTTTTCATCCCAATAGGGATACCCTGACCACGGATCAAGATATATGCCCGGTCGATCAAATCTGCCGGGAATATCAATCAGAATCAGCTCAAAACCAAGATCCGGTTTATCAAGTTTACTCACACGATATGCAAATGAGGAATTTCCAAATGGAGCACGCCCTTCATAAAGAAGTGACGTTTCTGCCTGTTGCATCCATTTATTATGGTAGTGAGGCAAAATTACGGAGGCAGTATCACCCGCCATGTTTAAATACTTAGGAAGTGCCCCCGCTACATCCCCCAATCCCCCGGCCTTTGCTACGGGATAACATTCTGCCGATACATGAACTATTTTCATAAAGAACTCTGAAACTTTGTTTTACTTAGGTCGTATCCGTTTTGCGATAACCGATTGAATTAATGAAAAGATCGAACCACCTGCAATGAACTTATCATTAAATAATGTAGATAATAAAGTATTAAATAGGTGCTACATCCTAAAATGTTTTATGTTAATACTTTTGAAAAGCTTTGATATTTCTTACCCTAAAGCGATCTTTTCCACCAACTGCTAACAACCTTACTCACATAAAATCAATGAGTACAATTCAAGTTAAAAATCTCTCTAAATATTTCGGAAAAACAAAAGCCGTTCAAAATGTCTCTTTTAATGTAGAAAAAGGACGCATTACCGGACTGCTTGGCCCCAACGGTGCGGGGAAAACCACAACCATACGGATGATTAATTACATCATGCCTCAGGATGAGGGGAGTATCACCATAAACGGTTTATCTGTGAGTGCAAAAACCCAAAAAATGATCGGCTACATGCCGGAAGAACGTGGTTTGTACAAAAAAATGAAGGTTGGTGAGCAGCTTGTATATCTCTCCCAACTAAAAGGATTGAGTAAGGAGAAAGCAAAAGAACAGATTAAATACTGGCTGAACCGGTTCGGTGCCTACGACTGGCATTCAAAAGCAGTTGGTGAATTATCCAAAGGTATGAGCCAGAAAATACAGTTCATTGCCACAATCGTTCATGATCCCGATATCTATATTTTTGACGAACCTTTCAGCGGTCTCGATCCAATCAACAGTGAGTTATTGAAAGAGATTATTATTGAATTGCGCGAAAAAGGAAAAACCGTACTCTTTTCAACACACCGGATGGAACAGGTTGAACAGATGTGTGATGATATCTGCCTGTTTAATAATGGTAAAGTGGTACTTACCGGTAATCTGCGCCAGGTAAAGAAAGATTTTGGTAAAAATACAGTGCTCATTGAGTTTGAAGGGGATGGCGGGTTTCTTGATGAGCTGACAAATGTTCGAATAAATAATCGATCCACAAATTTTGCCGAAATCAGGATTTTAGATGACAGAAACCATCAGGATATTTTGATAAAAGCCATGCAAAACGCTGAAATACATAAATTTCAGCTTGTTGAGCCATCATTAAACGAAATTTTTATCTCCACTGTGGGTGAGGATAACATCAAAAACAAAGAGGAACTTTTAGCATGAACTGGAGACAAATTTTTCTCGTATTAAAGCGTGAATATCTAACACGTGTAAAAAGCAAAGGATTTATCTGGGCTACCATTTTAGTGCCGGTAGGCTTTGCTGCTTTTATTGGAATTGTGGTTTTTATAAGTGTTTGGGAGAGCGATGTTTCGTTTGAAATCGGGATTTTAGACGAAACAAGTCAAGTAGCTGAATCGCTTGTTGAAATGAATGCCGCCCGCTATCTGAACTATTCTGAAATGTCCGTTGATACACTTCGTTCAATGGTACAACGCGAGCAGATAACAGGATATATTGTAATTACCGAAGAAAATATCACAGAAAACCGGAGCCTTGAGTTAATATATAGCGGCAGTGGAGGAATTCAGCTTTTAACATCCATTCAGGCTGATGTACGGGAAGTAATTCGTGAAGAGAGACTTCGCCGGGCTGATGTTTCACCCGAAATACAATCCATTTACGATACACGCATTGGCCTTGACTCCCGCCGCTTAACCCGTGAGGGGTTGGATGTAGATGATGATACCCTCTTTTTCTCCGTTGTGGGTATGCTGATGGGCATTATTATTTTTGTTGCCATTTTTAGTTATGGCGGATACATAACCCGGGGTGTTATTGAAGAAAAAACCAATCGAATTATCGAGGTTATTGCTTCGTCTGTGAAGCCAATTGAACTGCTTACGGGTAAAATGGCCGGTGTGGGTGCACTCGCTATAACACAATTTGGAATATGGATTCTTGCATTTTTGGGCCTATCCAGTATAGCAGGCCCCGTTGCAATGTCGCTAATGAACCAGCAGCCACAGCTTGAGGGTGAGCTTGCAGAAGCACAGGCAGAACTGCCTTTCTTCCTGGATATGCCTACTATCGAAACATCACTCATCGTATTTTTTGTAATCTTCTTCCTCCTTGGCTATTTGTTGTATAGCTCACTCTTTGCCGCTATCGGCTCTGCGGCAGATTCAGATACAGATACACAACAGCTTATGCTGCCCATTACCGCTCCCATTATGATTGCATATTTCATCATGCTTCACACATGGAGAAGCCCCGACAGTCTGCTCTCAGTTGTAAGTTCCATGATCCCGTTCTTCTCTCCCATTTTGATGATCACCCGAATTGCCATAACCGAAGTGCCCGTTTGGCAAATCAGCCTTGCAATATTTCTGATGCTCATCACATTTGCAGGTACTATGTGGCTGAGTGCCAAAATTTATAAGGTAGGAATACTGAGTTATGGAAATTCCGCCGGCTTCAAAGATCTGTTAAAATGGGTGAAACAGTAAAATTAATAAACTGGCTGTTCAGTGTTGTTCATCAGCCGGTATTCTACGATATCCACGTTTCTTTACTGTAATTTTTGGTGAACCCGTTCATCAAATTCATCATCAATTCGTTCAGAAACTATTCTGTTACGTTGTTGTGAATTGAGTTTTTGAAGTGCATCGGCTGCCCGGTACCGAATTCTTGGATCAAAGTCTGCCAAAAGATCAGGCAGTCTTTCATTCCAGTTTGCAGGAGCTTCATCAAAACGAAGCATAAGATCGAGCACGCCTTTTCTTGTAGAATAGGAAAACTCAGGGGCTAAAAATGTCTCAGCAAGTTCTACAGCTGCTTCTCTTTCACCTTTTTCTCCCAGTAATTCCAGAAGCAAAGGCACTTCATTCAAATTATTTTCTCGTGTCACAAAGCTTTGAACTGCAGTTCTGAATTCGGCTGCTTCAGATACTTCAAAAAGGGAATATATAGCGGCTCTGCGTACGTCACTGTACTCTGTTTGGTTGATTACCGTTCGAAGTCGGCCAATAACCCGTTGATTACCCTCGTAGAAAGCAAGCGCTTCAACGGCTGCAAGTTGAACATATCTGTGCTGATTCACGGATGAATTTTGAATAAATCGCTCATCCGTACCGGATGCACCACGGGTAAGTTTACCTATTGATCGAATAATTTCAGCATAAACCTCCGGGTTGCTCTCTGTCTGCAGAATATCATTCAATGCCAGTTGTAAATCAGGGTTTTCAGTGATTTCTGAAATGGCTGAAGCCGCTGCCAATCTTCTCGAAACATCATCATTAGAGCGTAACTGATACAACCAAAACAGATAGGGTTTCTCTTCTATAAGTTCTACATCATCCCTGTCTAAAACTGTAAATTTCAGATTTTCAATTCCGGTTGAGACATTAATTACAACCGTCTCCGATTGGCCGGAAAATGTCATTTCATGGGTTCTTTCACCTGTAAATGTTTCTTCCGTTGCAATTACCGTCACAAGTTCGTCCACAACATCTTGAACCGCTTCGAAACGGATCTGAGTAGTTGGCTCACCCTCTTCCCACTCAAATGTTGCCCTATAGAGATATTCACTTTCAGGCTCAGATTGAATGGCTTCGGGCAGAAAACCTTTAAAATATGGCTGACCGGTTACGGCATAGATTTTTTCTGAAAGAGTATTCCAGCTGAGAAGTTTTTCATTTTGTAATAATCCCTGATCCATCACATAGGAAAGATCGTGGGTAAAACTCTCGGATTGTTGCTGATAAAAAAAGTTGAGCCATCTTGAGAAGTTTACAGATCCAAAATGATCATACGTCCCGGTTACATCACCTTCTGATATATGTAAATTAAATAATTTGTTAGCTGTATGGGCCTGAGCTGCAAGTATTGCATCTGCATCGCTCCACTGAACTTCCCTCACTTGTATCCCAAACCATTGTGAGAGCATTCCTCGTTTTACCTGATCTTCAACATTTCCTAAACTACTGTAAACAAAAATTATCCCCGCACCGTAATGTTTGGTTTCCCAAAAGTCATCATTCAATACTACAATGTGGATGTCACTCAATGGAGTACTCTCACCAAAATATTCACTCAAGTCCAGATACGCATTAATTGCACTTTCTGTGATCGGGGAGATATTCTCATCTGATTCGGAGTAGAAACTGATATTTACACTGTTTTCATCACGAAATCTCCTAAACGTGTTAAAATCTACTCCCTGCAAACCCTGATCACTGTCAGCTGTGGAGATTGTTTGTTGAAAATTTCCTAAAGCCCAGGAGATTGCTGTTGCAGGAATTGCTGTAGCTGATGAGAATGTAACCGTCTCTTCATCAATATTTAGCAGCTCTGATTCTCCTCTGGTTCCGGAAGCGGTAATGGTATAACCGGTAGGATGAGTAAATTGAATTTCGGTTGTAAATTCAGCTCTCGGATGATCAATTACAGGTAGCCAGTGCCGGTTTGTTTTCGGAAGCAATGAAGTGAATGTAGTTCCCAGTTCATTTCGGTGCAGGCCAAAACTGGGTACTGCATCATAAATAATCCGGATTTGAATAACATCTCCTCTTACAACCCCATCTTCAAGCTCTATAATGAGTTGGTGATCATCAAATCGATGCTCTTTTTGTACATCATTTACCGTAATTGATTGAATACTTACTCTGGCAGCATCAAACCTTATTTCATCCGTTTGATGCCCCATAACGCGAGCATTGTAAAGAAGGTCGCCTTCAATCATACCGTTTTCCTGGATGCGAATATCAGCATCAAGGTGTGTGATTTCAATATCGAACGCGGGGTATTTCTCGTAATCCCAGCTTTGTGCTTTTAATGAAAAAACAGAAAGAGAGCAGAATATAAAAATGCTAATACAGGTTCTCATCGGTATTCTCGTCAGAAAAGATGTTTAAAATTTCGTGTTTTAATAATGAATTGCAGGATAAACCATTGCCTGTTTCCACAGAAGGTTTGCCATTTAAATCTGTAAACGATCCGCCTGCCTCCGTTATTACCGGCATCAGAGCGGCTGCATCCCATAAATTTAAAATCGGGTCAATCATAATATCAGCCCTGCCGGTGGCAACCAACATGTGGCCGTATGCATCGCCCCAAGTGCGGTGAATCCTGGTTGTTTTAAGTAGTGTTTGCAGCGAATTTGCATACCCATACTGTTCAAACGTTACCACCTCTGTTGATAGAAAAGTAGCTTCAGAGAGACTTCCACACTCTCTCACACAGCATTTTTCACCATTTAGCGTACAGCCCAAACCTTCTGCAGCGGCTACCATTTCACCAGTTGCAGGAGCATAAATTAAGCCAACTTTGGGTTGATTCTTTATAAGAATTCCAATCAGTGTAGTGTAAAGCGGAACGCCGTGGATAAAACTCTGAGTACCATCTATTGGATCCAAAACCCACACAACATCACTATCCTCTTTTTCCGCTCCGAACTCTTCACCTATAATACCGTGCTCTGGAAAATGCTTTCTGATCAATTCTCTAATAATCGTTTCAGATTCCCGATCGGCATTCGTAACCGGTGAATTATCCC
>SLGA01000322.1 GCA_007123985.1 Balneolaceae bacterium
AGCATTGGCTTTGACCTGGAGAAAAAAAATAATCTCTCAGCTAAAAATATTGTGGATCAATTGAAAGGTAAAAAACCGGCCAATTTTGTGAAGTTCACAAGGAATTATATTAAACGCCTGAAGCAGGCCGGTAATATTCGTCTGAGCAAACAGACATCGGTTGTACTGAACAAGATTATCAGGTTCTCAAAAACTGATTCAATTGAATTTGGGGAGATGAACCGGAAGTATCTGGATAATTTACAACTTCATTTAAAGAATAAGATCGGTAATCATCCAAACACCGTCAGGAAAGATTTTGAACGGTTGAAGATGATTTTCAGAGAGGCGGATGAAGATAATCTTCTTGCCGAAAATCCTTTTGATAAGTATAAATTACCACCCAGACAAAAATCAAAGAAAGAAGCCTTGACGTTTGAACAGATTAAAGCAATTGACAGACTGGAGTTTGAAAGGGGGAGTAATCTTTTTCATGCAAAAAACTACTTTATGTTTTCATTTTACAATGCAGGGATCCGTTTTGGTGACCTTTGCAAGTTGAAATGGTCGAACATTCAGGATGGTAGGTTGAAATATGTAATGAGTAAAAGTCTTCATACAGGCACACCCAAATGGAAGAACATCAAGTTGAATGATTTTAGTTTTGAAATACTGAAGCATTACAGAAAGTCAGGCAGTGATGATGATTACATCTTTCCGATTTTAGATACGAGCAAGGATTTAAGAAATCCTGCTGTATTTGATAGCGACAAAACCAGTAAAAATGTTATGGTAAACAAGCTTTTAAAGAAGGTGGCAAAAAAAGCAGGGATTCAACTTAAGCTGAGTTTCCACATCTCCCGCCACAGTTTTGCACGGCATGCAGCCAATATGGGCATGAATGTATACGCCATATCAAATGCTCTTGCACATTCTGATTTGAAAACTACCCAAACCTATTTAAACAGCTTCAACGAGAGCCTCCTTGACAAAGAGATGAGTTCAATTTTCTGAAAATGTATTGAACAGCTTATATTTGCATGTATTTACAAAAAGGTCGGTAAAAGTACGGTAAAAGTACGGCTATTTTCTGGTGATTTTGATTCTATAATAGAAAGCATTAACCCGCAGGCAGGTACATCAGGTGGGGAAAGAGTATGACAAAAGTAGGGTAAAAGTAGGGCAATTTTGACTCTGATTTGAAAGAAGATTTGAAAGAAATCAGATTCATTTACATACAAATAGGTTACCAACAAGCTACCAAAAGGCTACCGAAAATGAGACCATAAACAAGTAGCAGTTAGGTGGCAGAAAGGTTACGGAAAACTGCATATCTAAGAAGTTGGTAAAGTGTTTTAGATAGTTGATAATTGTTTATTCAAAAAATATTAACTATTTATGACAAAATTGTAATAATAATTACGCTTACATAGATAGAGGATATTCGGGAAAGGTTTTTTTGAACTAATAAAAGTGGAGTCTTTCTCGAATGAAATGTTGAAACAGAGGAAAGCCAAATGGATAATTTATTTGAGAGAATTATAAAACGCCTTCAATCATTATTTAATCGTGGCAATATAGAACAAGAGGAGAAAGAGCCGGAAATCAAGGAAGATGGTTATAGAAAAGGACGAACTATTGAATATGACAAAAATCATGTTCGGGTAATGCCAAATGGTGAAATGTTACCACTGCCTTATGAATCCTCGGAATTACACAAGATTGTTGATAGCATTCGTTTATTAGCCGCAGGTGACAAAAACAAAGAGCTAATATATGATACAGCCTTGCTTATTGCTCTTCAACCGGCTAAAGATCTCTTTGATTTGTATTATCTGGTACCCCAAATATGGCATGGTGACACCAATGCGATAAATGAGTTCAAAAAATTATTAAGTCGCGGAAATGAAATGCATAAACCTGATGTGAATGCATTCATGATGCAATCTAAGCAGAGTTTAAACAGATTGCACTCCTCTACTAATATCCCTCGCCAGGATATGAACAGGCCCTGTGAACCAATCTTTTTTTTGAAATCGGATATCATTCGTACGCTTCACCATGCAGCTTATTTTATATCAGGTGGTGAACGAAAATCTTATCAAAACCATGTAGCTACAATAGATCAAATGTGGAGAGCAAGTGCCACAATGGATTCACTGAATGTTGCAGCCCATATGAATGAACGAAAGAATGGGGCTACACTTGAAAAAATGGTCAATGTAATCGCGAGAGAGCACAAACTACCGGAACAGATGGGTGGATCAGATTATCCAGCAAGAGATTCATTAAAAGCTGGATACGGATTGACATATCCACCAATTGATGAACCATGGTATCCACAAGATCCGGGATTCGGAAGGCCGCCACTGGGGCCTGATGGCGGGCCGGGATATCCTGGAATGCCTGAACTTCCCAGAGATTGTTTTCCATTCAGAGAATATTGCGAAGATGTGGCAAGGGGAATTACTCCTAATTACAATCCCTTACCAGAGTCGGTTACTATTGGGGGGATTGCCGAAGTTTCACCAAGCCATGCGTGTGAAGGGGGTACTGTTACAATCAGTGGATCACTTTTCGGACCAAACCAGGGTGATAGGTCTGTGGTTTTTGGGACAACAGAGGTAGAAGTAATTTCGTGGAGTTCAACAGAGATAAAAGTAAGAGTACCTGAAGGTTTAAACGGATCATTTTGTGTGGGTATTCGGGATAATGATATAGAAAGTGAACGAAGAAATATTCACGGCAGTAATAGTGCAAGTTTTGCTGGTATAAGAGATTCATTGAGAGTCTGTTTTGGTTTGCCCGGACGTATCTACGAAATACCATACAGACCAAGCACACCGGAATGTACGGGTGGCAACAGAATAACAATTGGTATGCCAAACATTCATTTTCTGACAATCAATGGCTCAACCACAGGTACTGTTATTACTGGGCAGGATATAGTGCTTCGCTGGAAAGTGACAAACGCTGAAAATATTTCAATAAATCGAATTGGTTCAAACGGGCCTTCAGTAAATATCACAAATCCTCATGAAGGTGAAAGTAATATTGGGACATTGAACACCGGTAGCAATACACAAGCTGAATATCGATTAACTGCATCTAATGCTTGTGGTGAAGTTTCAAAAACTGTAACAGTTGTCGAATCAAATCAATTTAATCTTGGAATACTTGGAATTGAAGTGACTCAAGCTATCCAGCGGTTTGACTGGAATAACCCGGGACAAAATAATTCTGTCAGGCTTGTAAGTAGAAAAAGAACTTTGGTGAGGGTCTATTTGGAAAGTGGCATGAACAACGGGTTTAATTTTGGTAAAGGGGCAAACAACTTACCAGACGTTACAGGACATCTAAAACTAACATACCCAAACGGAAATACAACCACGATTAATAATGTGCTTAATCCTGGAGGGAAAATAACAGTACTCCAAAAGCAAAATGTGGATAGAGAAGAACTGGATCATAGTCTGAATTTTGAACTGCCAATTACAAATCTACATGGTGATTGTACCATTGAGGCTGAGGTGAGTACGAATTTTATCTCTAATAACCAGACAGTATCTAAGAGTACAAATGTTACTTTTCTTGAAAAAAATCAACTAACTCTGAGAAGAATACATGTTAATGATACCATAAATGGGATAGCGGCCCCTAATTTAAATGATTTTTCAAACACTATTTATGGAGCTCGTAAACGGGTACCTGTTGGTGAGGCTGGAATCACTGTAAAAGGAGCTCTTGGTTATACTTCGATAGATACGGAGAGTGATGAAGATTTAACAACGCGTGATGGTTTTAGAAATCTTTTATCAAGAATAGATGATATAGCAGATGAATTTAATACAGAAAATGAGATTTGGGTAGGGTTAGTACCTAATGACAGCTCATATAGTATAAATGGGATTGCCACAAGTGGATCCTCAAATCCCAGAATGGTAACCAGGAATGGACTTAGGGCTACATTTACTCATGAGCTTGGCCATACAGTTGGGATCGGGCATTCGAGTAGCGCATCTGAATATGTGGGGCCGGATGTTCCTTCTGAAGATGATGTGGAGATAGACACTGATGGAGATGGTTCTTTAAATTTTACGATTCATCAGGCTGTACGGTTAATGAATGCAAGATTATTTATCGAAAATGATGATACGAATATCATATACAGACTAAGAGATAATGCCGGTAATGAAATTGGAAACAGAACAATAAACGATTTAAAAGAAGGTGATAGAAATATTTGGTTGAATAATTTTGGCATTCTTAGCCCTGGTGATTATTCACTTGAACTAGAAATTACGAACGGAGGGGGAGTAGGAATAAGTAATGCCTCATTTCCTTACAATGGGGGCCTGCTATCAATAACAGGCTCTTCATCAAGTGATGGAAATTACATGTACTTTTATCGCATTCAAGCTTTGGCGGCATATCTGGATGATACAGTTGGAAATTGCGGAATACCAAAAGGCATAGATGATACATTAGTGGCTTTAACAGAGGATGTTGGTATAAAATTGGATGATAATAATGATGGCCCAACAATTATTTCAAAAAACATTCCAACACTTATGACTTATTGTAATGCCAAGCTGGGAGGTACGTCAAGTTTTCAGAATAGATGGACATCCATTGACCTATGGGATCGATTTTGGGACCAAATTTAAAAAAAATAATACTATGGCAAATTACAGAGAGTATTTCACATTGATCGGGTATTTGGAAAAAAACGAAAAATCTGAATATAGGTTTACTTATCTGCCTATGTTTAAGAAGCAGAGGACTGTTCCGTTTGATGAAATCATGGAACAGAAAACAGATATGTTTGCTCTGCTTCTGGGTGAAAACAACCGGGAAATTCTGCGTGTACCACTTTCAACCAGCCATCTGTGCTCCGGGGAAGAGAGTCTGGATGAAATGGCTCTGAGGGGATATATTCCCTACATTGAGGAGACTAAAGAGATTCAATTTATATTTGAGAATGAGAAGGTAGGCGGCTTTAAAGTACCGGAAGAAAAACCGGAACTCAGAATTTTAAGTAAATTCGAAAGAACCATTACTCAAAAAACTGTTGAGCTGAACTGGAGTGTAAATTACAGAGGAAGTGAAAAGGTACAGGCAAAAGTGCTTTACTCCAATGATGATGGTAAAACCTGGCAACCTTTAGGTAACCGTACTGAAAAACAAGAAATGATTATTAAAGCTTCTGACTTAAGAGGTGGCCGGCAATGTTGTTTTGCGGTAAAAGTTTCTGATGGATTCAATACTGTAGTTGCTGAATCTGAACGTTTTTTTGTTCCGGACTTGCCACCACAAGTGCTGATCTTAGATCCACTGGATGGTGAGACGTATGAATCTGAGAGAAGCCTGTTGCTTAACGGGCAGGCTTACAACCCTAACACCGATGAAGAGATTACTGATCAACTGCTGTGGGAGTCTTCTATGGATGGTAAATTAGCAGAAGGTCAGCTTGCTCAGGTGCAACTTACTAAAGGTGAACATAAAATCACATTAAACACGCAGCAGGGAAAGTTAAAGTCTGACGTCACGATTTCCATCACTGTTAAATAAGAGTAAAGGTCCGGAATAGATTTTTGAATGAAAGGGCACCCTTGATTTTTCCTGCTAGGGCTTTTTCTGATTTCCCCACTATCTGATAGTGAAAAGTGAAATTGGCTAAAAGTTATTACAATTATTTTGTAAACGGATGCATCATAAGGCTTTCTATTTCCTTTCTCAGCCTTTTTTTGTTACTATCTCACTGATAATGATAACAATCAGTTAACGAACATCAGGACGGTAGTAAACAGTATGACTTCAGACACCCTCAAAGACCTCGAAACTCGTCTCTGGGCCGCGGCCGATAACCTCCGCGCCAATTCCAATCTCAGCTCTCACGAATATTCCACGCCAGTATTGGGGCTCATTTTTTTGCGGTATGCGTGGCACCGGTTTCAGCCGGTGCATAAGGAGCTGAAGGAGAAGGGCAGCGGCCGGGTGACGATCGGGCCGGACCACTACAAGGCGAAAGGGGCGATCTACCTGCCGGAGGAGGCGCGGTACGATTATCTGCTGGAACTGCCCGAGCAGCAGGATATCGGCCAGAAGGTGAATGAAGCGATGGAGGCGATTGAGAAGGAGAACCCGGAACTGAAGGATGTGCTTCCCAAGCAGTACAAGAAGTTTGGCGACTCCGTACTGAAAGATCTCCTGAAAAGCTTCTCCAACATCGGTGAGGGAGTAAGCGGAGATGTGTTTGGTCAGATCTACGAGTATTTCCTTGGCAAGTTTGCCATGAGTGAAGGGCAGAAGGGAGG
>SLGA01000087.1 GCA_007123985.1 Balneolaceae bacterium
AAAATTCCTGCTTATGAAAGCATCAGAAAGTTATGCAATACACTTCACGGTAAAGTTCCGCATCTCGATTATGCATCCTGGGATGTTGCTGTAAATGATCTGGGGAAGCCGATTGTAATTGAAGCTAATACCAAAACCAATATTAGCGTCACTCAACTACTGTGCAAAAAACCGTTTTTTGAAGAACACACAGAAGAACTTTTGGCTTTTGTAAAAGAGAGGAGAGAGCGTGAAATACGATGAGATTTAGAGAATCTATAAATAGGATAGTGTTAATATTTCTGCCACTATATAACAGGGGTAGAATACAGCCAACAAAACTGAATATCATACTCGAAAAATTAATTTTCTATTCGCAATACGGTGTGTGGCCCGATTTCAGAAATCCATCTTCTTATTTTGAGCTTGTAAACCGGGAAAAGTTTTACGGTGATTACAAAAAACTTGCTCTTATATCCGATAAACTGGCTGTACGAAATTTCGTGAAAGAAACGATCGGTGCCCGTTATCTCAACAAACTTATTGATGTTGCAGATGCACCCGGTTTGATTGATGAAAAGCGTTATCTGTCATACCCCGAGAGATTTGTTGCCAAACCCAACATGGCTTCGAAGAGAGTTTTTATCAATAAAACGATTGATTATGAACGCTTTCTGCGTGAAACGACCGGTTTTATGGACGAATTCGGAAACAGAAATAACGAATTTCATTACAAGCATATTCCAAAAAAACTAATTATTGAAGAGTATTTGCAACCGGCAAACGGTCAACTCATCGAATTGAAATGCCTCCATTTTAACGGCAGGCTTGAATTGATTGCACGGGCTGAAAATGTTTTTGAGAATGAAAAAAATGGAGGAAGCAAAATTCGGTTTTATGACAGGGAGTGGAATGAACCTCTGCTTCAAATCAGAGATCATCTTGATGACCCGGCACCAAAACCCGCTCAGCTCGAAGAATTGATTGAGCATTCTGAGAAGCTTGCTAAAGGCTGGCCGTTTATGAGGGTTGACTGGTACCTGGTGGACGATAAACTGTTTTTTGGAGAGATGACGCCTATTCCGAAGGGGGGGAGATCTTTTAACTTAAATCTTGAGGATCACAGATTTATCTATCAAAACTATGTTGAAAAATCTGATTAAGACTATTTAACGTGAGTTCGATATATAATCATTGAATTTGGCAACATGAGAAGTCCCCTCCTTTCCAAGAAGGGCTCATTTTTTGCACACGTTAGCGAATTTAGGGGTGGTTGATTTAGGCTATTAAACTAATTTCACGATTATAAATTCGTTTTAAGATCTGAAACCACCCCCGACCCCTCCTTACAATGGAGGGGAGACACTTTCTCCAAATTCTTATCTCGAACTCACGTTATTTAGGTACTTTTTATGTTTGTGAAAGTTGAGCAATAAGCACCTCTGTGCGTTCACCAAATAATGGGCCGAAGATGGCTTGTTGATACAATATTCCCTGTGCCCGCAAGTTTAGCTCAATCAGTACAGGCTCTTTATCCGGGCTTACAGCCATATCCCAGGAGATCATGTTAAAGTATGGAATACCTGAATGAGCTTTTGTAACTGTGGCGGTTAATTTTTGATAACCCGGAATGCTTTTTCCCTCAAAAACGACTTTTGTTTGAGGGTGCCTTTCATACTTTTTAAAGCGACTATTATAAGCGTAAGGGAATAACTGGCCATTATTATTGATGCCACAGCACAATCCGCCAAATGCCATTTTATCAAGAAAGTGTCCTCCATTACCCATTTTCAGGATGGCATTCAGAACAAAAACTTCATTGTTTAATCGGAGTGTAATAATCCGAATGGTGTTTAGTGAATCCGGGTATACTTCAGAAATTTCATGATGCTGCGATAAAATTTCCTGAATTATAAACCCGGTGGGTGCTGTCATTTTAAGCTCTTTTAGCGTAACTGTACGGCTCCCATCCATCGTAAGAGTTCCTGAATTTACGGTAAGTTTAAAGATATTTCGGCCTTGTCCGCTATCAATTGAAGGTTTAAAGAGTACAGGATGAATCTCTGCCAGAAGCATTTTTAAAGCACTCTCCTCTGAAACAATGGAGTAGTTTCTATCAAAAAATGAACCATTCATAAACCTGAGAATGGTGCGAGGCTGTTGTATATCCGTGAAAAGGCGGTCATATCCGTTTTTATCTGAATACGCAGTTGAGTGATCGGTTTGGTTTAAATTTGGTTCTATCTGTGTGTAGAAAAGATCTTCAGAAATATATGCTGGACTTTTTACATGATTGAGTGATATGAAAAATCGATGCCACAGAAGATTTGGTTTAAGGTTGAAATCAGAATAAAGTGTATATGCTTGTTTGGTTAGACTTGCAGGGAGTTCCGGTAAATTTTTAATTATGCTTTGTCTAAAGGTATTATCAATTTTTTGATGCGATCGTATGATTGTTTTTATGGTCATTGCGCCTTCGTTAAATCGGCCAAAATAGCGAGGCACCAGATGTATGATGAATGATAGTGACCCCAAAAACCCCAAACATCTTAACAGATAGACTGCATTTTTAAGTTTATTCATAAACATGTTTGAACAGATGTTAACTATAAACGGGAGAAAACTTTGATGAGATTGACATGTGAAACAGATAAAACGAACAGAAAAAATTAAGGTAGTAAACTTAATTAAGTTCACATAACTTCACTGTAAGCGAAACAGTCTCCCGGCATAAATATTTTGGTTATTGAAACAGACAGATATATGGAGAAAGTACCCGCACCAAAACTCAGCGTGGTTGTTCCGGTGTACAATGTAGAGGATTATTTGAGAGATGCATTGATGTCTCTTTTGAACCAAACATTTATTGATTTTGAAATTATCGCAATCAATGATGGGTCAACGGATGGGTCAGGTGAAATACTCAATGATATTGCACAATCAGACCAGAGATTGCATTCTATTGAACAGAATAACAGAGGCCTTGCAGCTACCCGTAACCGTGGTTTTAAAGAAAGCCGGGGAAAATATATCTACTTTTTTGACAGTGACGATCTGCTGGATAAAAACGCATTCATGGAAATGATCACATTTGCAGAACGTAGATCCTTTGATGTTTTGAATATAGGTTCAGAAGCGATTGATGAGTATGGAAAATCGACAAAAATCGTAAGACAAATGCAGTTTGAGCAGCTTACACCAATTTCAGGTGAAGAGTTGTTTTATAAACTTTGCAGATCAGGTAATTATCCGGCGAATGTTCAAAAATATATGTACAGGAGAGATTATCTGATGTACAACAGGCTGCTGTTTGATGAGGGTTTTATTCATGAAGATGAAGCATTTTCCATGAAAGCACTCTGTTTAGCTGAAAAAGCAGGGGCTCTGCCTGAATGTTTTATTAAAAAAAGATTCCGGTCAGATTCAATCATGTCATCAAACAGGGGTATAAGAAATGCCGAGGGTTGGGCAAAAGCGGTACAATCTCTTCTTGAGTTTAAACACGAACATGATCTGCTTTCAACAACCAAGAAATATCTGGATGAAAGAGTTTATCAGCTGTCAAAAAATATTATAAATCTGTACAATGAGCTCCCTGAAGAAGAGAAACAGAAAACATCATTACGTGAATTATTGCCGGTTAAAATAGTATTTTCAAAGAGTTTCATGTTATCCCTTGAGATCTGCATTTACAGAGTCTTTGTACTAGCCAGAAATATCTGTAAAAAAGTTCCGGGTGTAAATCGAAATTAATCAGGCTGCCATTATGAAGAGAACAAATCCCGCTATTGTGATACCTGCATACAACAGACCTGAGCTTTTAAAGCTACTACTTACATCTGTAAACAGGGCATACTATCCCGACACCGAAACTCAATTGATTATCTCAATTGAAGCAGGAGCACCGGAAACGACCCGTGGAATAGCAGAATCATTCATTTTCAAAAATGGCCAAAAAACAATCATTCAGCGAAAAGAGCGGCTGGGAGTAAAAGAACATATAATGGCCTGTGCAGATTTTTCAGAACAGTATGGAAGTGTAGTGATTCTTGAAGATGATCTGATTGTATCCCCCGATTACTATCTGTTTGCTTTAAAAGCTCTCAGTGCATATCAGACGAATGATAATGTTGCGGGTATTTCGTTGTATGCTCAGCGATTTAATGAGACAGCGCAGCTGCCTTTTGAGCCGATGCCGTCCGAATATTCAGTTTACTTTATGCAGCTCGGCTGTTCCTGGGGGCAGGCCTGGACTGCCAGGCAGTGGGGCAGGTTTAAAAAATGGCTGGATTCAACAGATGATATTCGCGACGAAAAGCTCCCATCAAATATGGAAAAGTGGAGTGAAGAGTCGTGGAAAAAGCTGTTTAATATCTATTTGCTTGAAACTCAGGCCTATGTTGTATATCCATATCGAAGTTTCACAACAAACAATTCTGAGTTCGGGGGGCACCACATGAAGTACGCTGATCACCGGTTTCAGGTGCCTTTGGGTTTTTTTACAAACGAATCACCTGTTTTTGAATTCCCCGGTTTTAAAGACCAGCCTGTGAGGTACGATATGTATATGGAATTTAATGCAGCATTGCTCGCTCTGCATCTTGAATTGAAGTACCATGAATTGTGTGTTGACCTGTACGGAACAAAACCGGATGAAGAACTTAAAAGCTTTAATTATGTGCTCTCTCCCCGAAAAGGGACCGAAGCACTCCGAGAATTTTCGATGAATTTAAAACCAATGGAGCGTAATATTCTGAGCCCTGCTTATACAAATCAACACTCGTTTTTTTATCTCTATTCGAAAGATCAGGCAAGGAATCTTAAACCCTTGTCGCATAGACAATATGCTGAAATGGCCTCTTACTTTTCATATTTTAAACCGGAGAGCAGAAGATTTCTTAAGGGATATTTGCCCAACCTTTACAGAAAAATTTTAAACCTTAAATAGCAAGAAATTATTGCACTTATTGTGGAATGGTGAACCGCAATTTTATAGATTGCTTCAATCGCATAATCAAAGAATAAATCATCCTATTTTAACGTTTCAATCTGCATGAGATTTACCCTTTTTGCCTTCTCATTACTTTTTTTTGCGATAAGCGGATTTGCACAATCTTCTATCTCCAACCCGGACGAATACTATTTTAGAATCCTGCAAATTAGTGGCGTAACGGATGATGTTTCCAGTTTTCAGTTGCGGCCGTACGATCCTCCTCATCAAACCGAAAGCTATCACCCGTGGATGCAGTTATATGAACCTCAAAATGATGGTTTCCAACTAAGAAGCCGATACGCAGCTTTCCAATTCTATGAACCAATACTGTTTCAATCATATAACAGTGCACTGCCAAGAGGCAATAATGACGGGGCCATCTGGCAGGGCAAGGGATATAATTCTGCTTTTTCAACAGGTTTTAAAGGATCAGCAGGCCCGTTACATATTCAATTCAGGCCCGTGATTGGGATGGCTCAAAATCTTTCGTATGAGTTAAGCCCCTATCTGATTCCACAAATCAGAACTTCGGAAGGCAGAGTTCCCGGCAGTGAATATATGTATCGCGATTTCAGAGGATCTATTGACTATGTTCAGCGTTATGGTGACAGTACATATACCTGGTTTGATCTGGGCGAAAGTTCGGTTGAACTCAGATATGCAGGCATTCGTCTGGCACTATCAAATCAAATGATATGGTCGGGCCCCGGTATCAATACATCCTTACATTTTGGGTACAGTGGCCCCGGTTTTCGGCATGCTTATGTTGGTACATACAAACCAATTGAAACAGTGGTGGGTAACTTTGAATTTGCTTACATCTTCGGTAAAACCACTGAATCAGACTATTTTACACCCGGGAGGCTAATCGACTCTCAGTCAGTAAACTCACTGATATTTATCTATACTCCATGGTTTACTGACCGTTTTTCTATAGGTGGTATAAGAAGTTATTTTCATCCGTTTCCGGACTCTTTTGCTGAATACAAAGTACAGGCAAAAAAATTATTTGAACCCGGATTAAGAGAGGCATTAACCACTGAAGAGGGTGAACCCCGCGGATTTGATCCTGATAATCAGCTTGCAAGTGTTTTCTTCCGTTATTATGTACCGGACTATGGATTTGAAGTGTATGGCGAATATGGCAGGAATGACCATAATGGTAACTGGAGAGACTTCAGAGCCCAGCCAAACCATCACAGGGCGTATACGCTGGGGGTGACCAAGACAGCATTTTTGCCAAAGAACAGATTATTGTCTGTAAACTTTGAAATGAATCAGCTTGA
>SLGA01000246.1 GCA_007123985.1 Balneolaceae bacterium
ACTTCTTCAAATGTGCGGGCTGACGCCTTCACAAACTTCTTAAAATCACTAAATGGAATATCATCTATGTTTTCAGGTAGTTCTTTTCTGATGTCGAGATATCCGTGAAAATCCTGCTTCAGAAGTTCTTTGTAGATACCTGTCTCCATTCCCTTCATACCGCATATATAGATCAGAGTGTTTTCTTTTGCCAGGATTGGTGCAAGAATCTCTTTATCATCAATCAATTTGGTCTGTACGTAGTGCTTTGAACCGTCTTTTCTTCTCCCCTCACGTGATATACTCTTGATGTAATGAAAATTTGGATGCTTTTCATCCATCTCTTCGAGAAAGTCGGCGTAGAGAAGATCCGTTCTGTAAGGGCAACCAAATACCAGTGCGCAATCGTTTGAAAATCCCTTATTCTCAAACAACTCAAGGATCATTCCTCTGAACGGTGCAATACCTGTGCCGGTAGCAAAGAAAATATAATTAAAGTCTTGTGCATTTTCCGGGAGCAGAAAACGGCGGCCGCTTGGTCCCGTCACTTTAACAGTATCTCCCGGATTCAGGTCAGACAGGTAATTGGATGCAACACCGAGATAGAGTTTGTTCTCCAGCTCTTCAATGGTTCGCTTTACCGTTGTTGAAACAAGATGTTTCTGATTCTTCTCACCGGAAGTTGGCGATGAAATAGAATAAAGTCTCAGTTTGTGGGGTTTTCCTTTTGCATCAACACCGGGAGGTAATACCCCAATGGATTGTCCCACACGCACACGATCCACAAGGTCGGTTCCGGAAATATCGAACGTAATATGACGTACAATATTCGGGCTGGATTCTATGGTGACAACGTAATTTTCAACAACTTTAACTTCAACAGGGTTATTTTTTGAGTAGATGTTAAGTTCAACTTCAGGAAGTTTTATTTCTGCCATGGAGGAGGATTGCTGTTTTTTATGATTAATTATTCTGTTTTGGTAAAGGAAAGGACAAAATCTCGTCAAAGATTTTCTCGGTGTTTCCCATTGTGTGAGACGACATAAAGATAAGGGTATTCTGCTTTATTTTGCGTTCTGCAAGCATTTCCGTAACAACATTTCTGGTGGAATCATCCAAACCGCGAAGAGGTTCATCCATAATAAGAACAGACGGATTTATAACAAGTGCCGAGGCGATCTGTGTTTTTTTCTTCATCCCGGTTGAGTATGTGCCAATCGGTTCATCACGCTCTTCAAGAGAAAGCTGATCGAGTATTTGATTGATCTTATCGGTTCCGTTATCATCCCATTTGTCTCTGCTCCGAAGTACCCATTCAAGCAATTCAGAAGCCGAAAGATGAATTGGCAGGGTTTCTTCATCATGTACAAGACCAACATGTTTGAGATATTCATTCGGGTTTTTATGAATGTTTATGCCATTATACTCAACACTGCCGGATGTGGGAAAAGAGTTTACTGATAATATCCGAAGAAACGTGGTTTTTCCCGATCCGTTTGGACCGACAATTCCAACCCCTCTGCCCGGTTCAACCGATTTTGAAAAACCGGTAAAGATCGGCTTGCCTGCCTTAAACTGTTTTGTAAGATCTTCTATTTGAAACATTCTAAATTCTGGCTTCTTTTGAAAGTGCGGCTGAACCCATTCCCGCCAACAGCGCTGATGATAACAAATAAACCGTCAAAACAATTGCCTGAAGGGCAAAATCGGGTGTGCCAAAAATAAAATATTGCACATTCATACCTATCAGAAGAGGCAAAACCCATCGAAGTTGCATCCAGAATCGCACAGCGAACCAGTTTGCAGGAGAATCAATCCAGCGATGCAGCCACCCGGGTGCCATTTCTTTCTGAAAAGTCATCAGCATAAAGAGGTGATGCAACAGTGCAAAAAGTATCCAGGTAACCAGCAAAAAACCTGCATCAGGCCTCTGATACGCAAGAAACAGGATCACAGCATGACCGGCAAATGCAACACGCCCGGCGGGTATTTTTCGGTCGAGCTGAATAAGAAACTGCCAAACATGCATTCTGATCGGGGCGGGTGTCCACCATAACTGTTCCACTTTCCGCTTTTCAGAGAGCTCTTCTCCTTTCATATTTGAACCGAAAAACTCCCTGAAAAATGAATTTGTGGAATAGTAGTTACAAACCAAATTCTGTTTTTGTGATCTGAACGACCATACAGCGAACAAAAGCATCATGGCCATCAGCAAAAGTTCCGAGACAGCAGGAAATAATCCGGTTAACACAGTACCGATAAGGATGGGAAGTGCACCAAAAAACACAATTAGTACGGTGTTTATGAGGCTTGGAATTGAACCGGGATCAAGCGGGTATTTGAAATAATTGGCTGCATCCTGCCTGAGTTTTTTCCCTCTTTCCGACTCCTTCCAGAATTGAGATGCGGGGCCGGATTTCACATTCCGGGCTACTGCAAAAATGGTGATGGCTGCTAACAGAATAGTTGCAGCAAAAAAATAGATGAACTTCAGTGGCAGATACGAAACAGGAGCCGACAGATCGCCAAAAAGTATTACAAAAAAAAGCAAAATAACCGGCCATAAAACCGGGGTTAACTTCTTGTAAAAGTAGTGCTGTAAAGATTGATTACCCAGATTCCCGATCTGGATAAGCGGTGCATTTCTATCCGGAAAAAGCAGGTAAGGTGCAGAAAATGCTACGAGACCACTAAGAGCAAAAAGCAGGTACCGAAGAGTGAGAATACGTTCATCCGGTTGTGAATTCCCCGTCCATATCAAACCGATGGCAACCACAAAAATGGCTGTCAACAATACGTTGATTGCAGATTGCTCTGCCCGAATGGAAACACCTGCCATATACTACATACGATTACTTAAAAAGAATGGGAATATAACAGAGTTGAAGACAAATTGAGAGTATTGACCCCCAAAAATCACTCCAAAAGCATGAAAACGCTTTTTGCTAACTCTCTGCCATTTACTAAAATAACCAGCGTATGCCTTCCGGGATAGTGCTTGCGTGTGGTAAAATTTCGAAACGACCGGCTTCTTTTGAAATCAGCAAAGTGGCCTGGATTAAGCTCAATTTCAGAAATTTGAAAGATTTTTCTATTGATTGACCCATTGGATTTTACATAATCGATTCCATACTCAATTCTAAGTCTTCTGTTCTTTGAGCCGCATTGCTTAAGCCGGAATGAAAACAGAAGCGTTTCCCCGATCCGAACTGCTGAATCACAACGGAGATTACAAATCTCAATTTCAGCAGGATCATGAAAACCAAAAATCCTGAGTGCGCGAACATCCCCTTTTTTCAGCAATGTTCTGCAGGCATGTTTAACTATTTTATCCCGATTCTCATTTTTACCTATCCATTCTTGAGCTAAATCCAGCACAATTTCCGGGTTGTCTTTCGAGATATCATTCAGATTGTTGGCCACACTTCGCCGAACATACTCAGACGGATCATCTTTCAGGTTTTCTAAAACCGGCAAAACCGGGGAAGGATCCTTTATATAATCAGGCAGTGCCATAGACCAGGGCAAGCGAGGCCTGCACCCTTCACTGGCAAGTCTGCGAACATGATGGTTCTCATTTTGTGACCAGTTCACCATCTGCTGCATCATCTTCTCTTTGTACTTGATAATAAACGGGCGTACAGCAAACTCACAGCTTGTAAATTGAGTAATAAACTCCATAGCATCCATTGCGGTATCAAAATGATCAATACCGTGTTTTTCCAGATATTCCGTAACAAACATGAATTCGAGCCTGCACTCAGAAAGCGGGCTATCTTTCACCGAATCAATTAATCTCTCCAAAATTTTGGCTGCAATGGAGAAATTATGCGGAAGAAATCTCTCCAGAACGATCGCCAGATGTTTCATTCTTGCCTTGAGCTCTCTGTTTTCCCAATCACCGTCATAAACAAGCTTCAAAAACAGATTCTTGTCAAATTGATCCAGGTTCTGTTCCAGAATCAGGCAGAGCTTATCGAAAAAGGCTTTATTGTAGAGGTTCTTCAGCAGATCAGCCATTCCGAACCATCATTTGTTGCAAACCGGTATATCGCTCCGTTTTACGTCTGATTCCGGTTTCTAAGAGTTCCATCTCTCCAAAAAGTGTGAACTGTTTCCTGGCACGGGTTACGGCAGTATAGATCAGCTCCCTCGTTAATATCGGGGTATCCTTTTGCGGTAAAAGCAGATTTACCCGGTCAAACTCTGATCCCTGGCTTTTATGGACGGTCAGGAAAAAAGCAGGATTTACATTTGGGACTCTTTTCGGGTCAATTCGCTTCAATTGTGATCCGGTCTCAATGTAAACCCATAACCGGCCGCTTTCATCACGAACAGAAACTCCAAGATCACCGTTAAATACACCCAGATTATAATCGTTCTGTGTGATGATAACCGGCCGGCCGTGATACCATTCATTTTCCATTTCAACAGCTCTTCTTGTTCCAATTCTCTCTTCAATAAGCTGGTTCAGCCGATTTGAACCCGTAAGACCATGCCTCAAAACGGTTAACCAGGCCGATTTTTTCCAGTGGGAGATCAGCTCTTCCGGATTGGAAATAGTTGCCGCCAGTTGCACTTGATGAATCAGTGAATCTGTTATGGATTTAATTTGATCAGCGGAAAATTGAAACGCCTTATGTTCGATATCCCCAAATTTTTCAGTGATTTCAGTTAAATAATCAGCCTTCGCTATTCCCTCTTTTACCAAACCGGCAAGTGTACTAATTCCGCTCTTTTCATCAAAGCGATAACTTTTGGTTAAATACACTGCAGAATCATCCAAAACGGACTGTTCACGAAGCGGAAATTCACCCTGCAAACCCAATTCACGAAGAGTGTTGATGGTTTCAGAGCTAAATCCATTTTCATTTTTTTGACAGAGATCGGCAAAAACTGATCCCGCTTCAACCGAAGCAAGCTGATCTTTATCACCAAGAAGTATTAGTTTCGTGCTATCTGTCAGATGCCGTAACAGGCGATACATCAGGTTGAGATCAATCATAGAAGCTTCATCAATTATAATCAGATCATACTGAAGCACCTTTTTTTCAACCGGAGGCAAAAGGCCGCGCGATTCTGTACCACTCAACAATCTGTGCACCGTTTGCGCTTTTTTAGGATACTTTTCCAGCTCTTGCTCTGATAACCCCAGATTTTTCAACTCGTTCTGAAGCGCCTCCCCCATTCTGCCTGCTGCTTTTCCTGTTGGCGCTGCCAGCGCAATTCGCAAACTGTTTTGATGCAGCTGCTGATGAAGGGCCAGAATTCGAGCAACGGTTGTTGTTTTTCCGGTTCCCGGGCCGCCGGAGATGATGAGAAAGGGTTTGATTAGTGACATAGCCACAGCAACTTTCTGCCAGTCCGGTTGTTCATTAGAGTTAGAAAAGAAATCCGACAACAATTTCTTCGATTTTGATATGAAATCATTTGCCGGACTCAGACCGATTTGCGAACGAACTCGTTGGAGAATATGTGCTTCCCTCGTTCTGTTTTTTCTGAAAGCAAGCATACCATCTTCTAAAACAATGGGAGTTATTTCATTGCTGCCACCTATAATTTTACTCTCTTCTAAATCTACTTGCTGAATTGGCGAATCCGGAAGGTTTCGGATGAATTCATCACCAATATCCATCAACGATGCCCACTCAGCAGGTGATTTTTGCAGCGGTAATGCAGTGTGACCTGCTTTAAGAAACAGGGATGTAAATACAGCGCATAGTTTTTCGACATCTGAGAGTGGCCCGAATTCACTTTCCAAAAATCGCAAAGCTTCCTGTTCGTAGAGTTCAATCCAACCATGATCAACTCCAGATAGGAACCAATTTTCATTCACACCTTTACTCATTTCACCTCCAGTTCGGAAAGCAACGCTTTTATGATTTTCTCATCAGGTTTATGAAAAAAAACACCGTTACCTGACCCGGCACGCATACCCCGCACAAACAGATACGCCGCTCCGCCAATATGCTTCTCGTATGAAAAATCAGGCAATCGTTTTGTAAGATATTTAACGAGTGCGGCAGTGTATAAATGGTACTGCAAATCATAACCCGCATTTATCATTTCGGTTTTTAACGCATCCTGCGAGTAGTCTGCGGGCGAATCGCCCAGGTAATTTGATTTGTAATCAAGAATAAAATATTTACCCTTTTGCCTTGCAATCAGATCAATAAAACCTGTAAGCATATTACTAATATCA
>SLGA01000226.1 GCA_007123985.1 Balneolaceae bacterium
AAAAAATTTTAATATTTTTGCCTAGAAATTTTTGCTCCGTATGTTCCAAGTGAAATTATTTTAATGTTCAGACAACCTAAGTAATAAGAAAGTCGCTGGTTTTTGGAAAACGAAAGATTATCCGGTAGTAACTTTTATGATTTGATCAAATCGGGAAACAGCTCTGAAATAAACAGAGTATCCAGAATTATGGTCAGCAGAATGGCTCTCTATTTAAAATCTGTAATGCGGGTTGATGATGACTTAGCTAACGATTGTGCCCAACAGGTTTTTGAAAAAGTTTATGAGAAAATTCTAGAAAATTCACTGACAGATATTGATGACATTTTTGGATATTTAATCAGGTCTGTGAAGAATGAATATCTCATGAGCCTAAGAAGAGATAAGTTTGAAGTACCCAGTGATCATGCAAAGTTTATTCCCGTACGAGATACAACTGCCGAAAATGTACTTGATGTATTATATGATAAAGAGAGAGAAAAGCAGCTCGAAAAATGCATTCGCGAATTGAAAGTAAAAAACAGAACATTTTTCAAAAAAGTGCTTGAGAATATCAATGAGAAAGATAAAGACGCCGCTAAACTTATTGGTATGAGTTATGCTAATTTCAGAACCAAAAAATCAAGGATCATTGATGCACTTAGAGAGTGTGTAAAAAAATCTAAAGTGATTAACTAGCGTTTATCAGAAACAGAGAAGGTCTTTTTTCTATATCAATTGTTTTAACACCACTCCATTCATGCACTCGTTTGGTTTGAATGAGTTCATCATCCATGGTTATGTTACTTGCAATACACAAACGTGTTGATGGAAGTAACGATTTTTTTAACAGTTCAAAAAGTGCTCCGTTTCTATGCGGCGTCTCCATGAAAATTTGGGTTCTACCGGTTCGTTTTGATTCATCTTCAAGATTTGAAATTTCACGAGTACGTACCGTTTCATTAATGGAAAGGTAACCGTGAAAAGTAAAGTTTTGTCCGTTCATGCCTGAGCTCATAAGTGCCATAAGAATTGATGAAGGGCCAACAAGTGGTACTACTTTAAATCCATTTTCGTGAGCCAGTTGTACAAATAGTGCTCCGGGATCTGCCACGCCCGGCGCGCCCGCTTCCGACATCAACCCAACATTACCTTCTTTAAAAAGTTGTAGGAAACTGTAAACTTCATGCTCAGGCGTTTTTTTATTCAGCACTCTGAACGTAAGTTCATACTCTGGTGTGGGATGTTGAATCTACTTGAGAAAACTGATGCTGGTTTGTGGTTTCTCCACAACGAAATTTTTGAGACTCTTTACGATTTCAATTGTATGCTCAGGAAGAACAAGATTCTCCTTTCGTTTACCAATGGGTGTGGGAATTAAATAGAGCGTTGGATTGCTGTTCATGTATTCTTGCATTTATTCAATGACCACATCAAATATTGGCTATATTTAAGATGTAGATGATGATTTCGATTATCAGAGTGTGAGATCAAAAGTAGCGGTACAGTTTAATGAAATGTTTTTAAAAATAGTGATATGTCTATTAAGAACAGAAAAAAAGATCATGTTGAGTTAACGGTTAACAGCGATGTCTTTTATCGTAAGAGTTCAGGCTTCGAAAGATTTGATTTTGCACACAACGCTCTTCCAGAGATATCCCTGAATGAAGTATCTGCCGAAACTGTGTTCCTGGGCAGAAGATTTTCACTGCCTTTATTCATTTCATCGATGACAGGAGGGTACTCGGAAGCCGGTGCAATTAATGCACAGATTGCCGAATTTTGCGAAAGAAGAAATCTTCCATTTGGTGTTGGCAGCCAGAGAGCTATGCTTGAAGATCCATCAGATACAGAATCATTTTCAATCGTTCGAAAAGTAGCTCCAAGTGCGTTTATAGCGGCCAATATAGGGGGAGCACAACTCATTGGAGGGTTAGCTCAGCGTAAAATAGATCGGCTGATCGACAGCATAAAAGCAGATGCAGTTATTGTTCATCTGAATCCCCTGCAGGAATTGATGCAGCCTGAAGGTGACATAAATTTTAGTGGAATTGAGGAAGGTATCGAAATACTTGCCGAATCTATCGATATACCGCTAATTGTTAAGGAAACGGGAGCCGGAATCAGTAAAAATTGCGCTGAGCGTTTGCTGCGAAGAGGCGTGAAGGTTATTGATGTTGCCGGGGCAGGTGGTACAAGCTGGGCCAAAGTAGAAAATCTCAGAGAACGCCAGACAAACCCGCTTCACCTTTTTAATGACTGGGGCATACCTACGGTAGACTGTATCCGAGGAGTGAATGAGCTCAGAAAAAACCATCACTTTGAAATGATTGCTTCGGGAGGAATACGTAGTTCATTTGATATTATGAAAGCTCTTGCACTGGGTGCCGACTTTGCTGCAACGGCACAACCCATAATAAAAGCTCTCGTTGAAAGCGGGCCGAATGCACTCGACTTGCTAGTCGATAAATGGCAGAAAGAGATAACCATCATATTAACACTGATTGGATGCAGGAGTGTGAAGGAGGTATCGGGTGCGCATCTTATTGATTGTTAATAATTAATACCGGCTTTGAATGATGAAGAAAGTCATTTCCACTGAACGTATCCCAATCAAACTGTGGCTTAATGAGCTGGAAGAAGGTGCCCTTTCACAGGCAAAAAATGTGGCCAATCTACCATTTGCTTTCAGGCACGTTGCCATTATGCCCGATTCGCACCAGGGTTATGGCATGCCCATTGGAAGTGTATTAGCAGCAGATAGTTGTATAGTCCCAAATGCAGTGGGAGTGGATATCGGGTGTGGCATGTGTTCACTGCGAACCAACCTGAAACATGCTGAAACCGAACAGATCAAAAAGATCATGAGTGTAGTTCACAGGCGGATTCCGGTTGGTTTCAATCATCATAAGGAGAAACAAGAATTGAAATGGATGCCCGATCTGAAAGATGATTCACCGATTTCCGAGCAGGAGTTTGAGAGTGCCTGCCGCCAGGTTGGTACATTGGGAGGAGGGAATCATTTCATTGAACTGCAAAAAGGTTCTGATGGGTATATCTGGATAATGATCCATTCCGGATCGCGCAATATCGGCTACACAGTGGCTGCACATTACAATCAAAAAGCGAAAGAGTGGAATGAAAAGTGGTTTTCTGAACACACAAAAGATCTTGCCTTCTTCCCGTCTGATTCCGATTCATTCCAGCTCTATAAAACCGAGATGGAGTACTGCATAGAGTTTGCACTATCAAACAGAAAATTGATGATGGAAAGGGTGAAAGAGAGTATTCTTGAAGTTTTTCCAGATACCGTATTTACCGATTTCATCAATAAACCACACAATTTTGCCGCTGTTGAAGAACACTTCGGGAAAGAGGTAATTATTCACAGAAAAGGTGCTACAAGGGCCCGGCTTGGAGAATTAGGTATGATACCTGGATCTCAGGGGACACCCTCGTACATTGTAAGGGGGTTGGGAAACAAGGAGTCATTTGAATCGTGTTCGCACGGAGCCGGCCGTATAATGAGCAGAAATAAAGCCAGAAGTAAACTTAATCTGGAAGAAGAAAAAAAACAGCTGGAGAATGCCGGAGTTATACATGCTGTAAGGAGTAAATCCGATCTTGATGAAGCACCAGGCTCTTACAAGGATATACGGCAAGTGATGGAGCTACAGAAAGATCTTGTTGCCATAGAGATAGAACTTCTACCCCTTGCTGTAATAAAGGGGTAGAAGTAAGAATCTGATCAAAGTTTTGCAGCATCTTCTGCAAGTGAAATTACTGCATCTCTGTAGAGTGAGCTCGGATTGTATCGAAAAACAGCGCCTTCAATTGTTCCCGTAATATTTTTGAAATGTGCCAGGTAATTGGCAACTGAAAGTATGTTATTATGCATACTGAAAATATCATCACCCACCCACCATCGGTTTATTGAGTAGGGGATAAATTGCGCGAAAGACATAGCCCCGGCGTAGCTTGATTTCAGCTCAAAAACATCAATACCGTTGCGTTCGGTAAACTTTACGAGCTCTTCAAGCTGAGCGCGCGCGAAATCGGCGCGGTAATCTTCATTATACATCGAAACATACGCTCTCAGCGGATTAAAACTTCCAATATTCCGGCCAAAATCAGATTCAATCCCGATGATGGCTGCAATTACGTGCCGTGGTATATCGTAGGTTTCTTCGGCCTCTTCCATAGATTCGAGATTCTCTTCGATAAATCCGGGTATTCGATTTAACTTATCCTGGTAACCAAGAATTCGCTTGTACTCTTCCAGGGTAGGAGTTCGGCGCTCGGCCGAGTTTCTGAAACGGTTGCCAATACTATCGTAGAGTTCAAAACGGGGATCATCAATCAGAGATTTCAGATCAAGATTTTGAGATTCGAAGTGTTGAATGAGGGCAGCTATACGATCCGAAGATTCACCCGGGTGGATTTCAAATGCTTGATCGGATTGAAGCCCCTTACTTTGAACTGCTTGTACGGTGATAATGAAAAGAAAAAGTACTGTAATAGATGATACTAATTTGCGCATGGAGTTACCTCTTTTGGGGTGTAGATTTGAATACCTATTGATACCAAAAATATGACGCGTAGTCAATTACAATGGAATGAATTTTTGATTTATTTGAACTGAAATCAGAAAAAAATTCGTGTATTAGGTGGAAATGGTTCTTCAAAATTTTTTGAAAGTTTCAATATGATGAACATATTTACCGCAATTCAAATAAATCCACAATAACACTAAAGAGTTTATTACATGAGAACACTTAAATTTGCATTTATACTAACGGCCGGACTAATTATTTTCGCAACATCACAAGCCGAAGCTCAGCGTATTACGGCCGGAGGCGGTGTGGGTTATGGAAGTAAATCAGAAAATGTAAACTTTCAGGTAAATGCTTACTACAGACTCCCAACGTTACCGTTGCGAATTGGTGGTGATGTAGGCTTTGCAAAACCGCAGGATAATGTAACTGAAATTGAATCAAATATTAACGTACATTTTATGGCGGTAGATACCGAATTGCTGAGTCTTTACACCATTACCGGACTGAATGTACTCTATTCCCGTTTTTCCGCCGGTGATATCACCGAATCGGATACAGACACGGGATTTAATCTGGGCGCGGGTGCAGAAATTGATCTCGGATTCGGACGGGGTTTCGGTGAGGCCAAATACATTGTTGGAAGTGACCGGGATGAACAGTGGATTCTGGGAGCAGGAGTGAGAGTCAGTATTTCGAACTAATTCATTTTTAAACGTAACTTGAAGCCCGTTCTGCAAATGCAGTTCGGGCTTTTCTTATTTTTGAGATGCTTGATAGTGCTCTACATAAACAAGTTTTGATGACTCATAATAATCGACTTCTGCTAATTATCGGTACTGTTTGGCCTGAGCCGAATTCATCGGCAGCAGGAACCCGGATGATTCAACTTATCAAGCTGTTTAAGCGGGAAGGCTGGAACGTAGTTTTTGCGTCATCAGCTGCCGACAGTGAATTTTCTGCTGACCTGAAAGATCTTGGTGTTGATAAAAAGATGATTGAACTAAACAGTTGCTCATTTGATGAATTCATCAAAAACCTGAAACCGGACGCTGTGATGTTCGACCGGTTTATGACTGAGGAGCAGTACGGCTGGAGAGTTGCAGAACAGTGCCCAAATGCATTGCGAATTCTCGATTCAGAAGATCTGCACTGTTTACGTAAAGGGAGACAGGAAGCCCTGAAGCAGGGGCGAGATTTTCAGCCCACTGATTTACTTCTTTCCGAAACAGCTTTCAGGGAGATTGCTTCCATACATCGGTGCGATCTGGCCCTGATTATTTCAGAATATGAAATGATGCTGTTACAAGATCAACTGAAAACAGATATCGCACTTTTGATCTATACCCCGTTTCTTTTTGACGCAATCGAAGAGAAGGATTTTGCTGATTTGCCGCCTTTCCAAAAGCGTGAGCATTTTATTACCATCGGCAATTTTTTACATCCTCCCAATCGGGCAGCTGTTCTCTGGCTGAAAGAGGAGATATGGCCGATGATTCGAAAAACTGTTCCTGAGGCTAAGTTGCATGTATATGGAGCGTATCCTGCTCAGCGAGATTTTCAGCTTCATAACGAGAAAGAGGGATTTATTGTGAAGGGGAGGGCAGAATC
>SLGA01000013.1 GCA_007123985.1 Balneolaceae bacterium
AAATCCCGATATTTCGATTTTTAAGTTCTGCCACAATTTGCTGAATGTCTTCAACTGCTATAGGGTCAACCCCGGCAAATGGCTCATCCAGCAGTATAAATTTGGGATTTGTAACCAGTGCCCGTGCAATTTCCGTACGTCTTCTTTCACCACCAGATAGACTGTAACCCTTATTATTTACAACTTTTTCAAGTCCAAACTCCTCAATAAGCCGATCAACCCTCTCTTTAATTTCTGATTTTTTTAGAGAGTGAAATTCCAGCACGGAAACCAGATTTTGCCGAACTGTTAAATTTCTGAACACGCTTGGTTCCTGCGACAAATAACCAATACCCATCCTTGCGCGCTGGTACATCGGTTTTCGGGTAATGTTTTTTTCATTTAAATATACTTTACTCGCATTAGGCCTCACAATACCGGTAAACATATAAAAAGTGGTTGTTTTCCCGGCACCATTAGGACCAAGTAAACCAACAATTTCACCTTGATTTACATTGATGGACACTTCATTTACAACAACCCGTTTCCGGTAGCTTTTTACAAGCTCTTTGCTGTAAAGTGTAAGATTATCATCAACGTGTGTTTTCATTCAGGCTTGTTGAGCGGGATGAGTATTATACCGGTTTCAGGCAATTTGCAATTCATTAAAAACAGAATTGAAGAATGTAATGCCGTCTGTATTTCCAAGAACAGTCTCCATTGCTCTTTCGGGATGCGGCATCATGCCAAGAACGTTGCCTTCAAGGTTTGTGATGCCTGCAATGGATGAAACAGATCCGTTAAAATTTGCTTCTTCTTTGATCTCTCCTTTTTCCGTGCAATATCTGAATGCAATCTGATCATTTTCTTCGAGAAATTTGAGACCGTCACTATCGATAAAGTAATTACCTTCACCATGCGACACCGGAATTTTCAACACATCTCCCTTGGTGAGGCCGGAAGTAAACTGCGATCGGGTACTTTCAACCCGAATGTGTACATTTTTGCAAACAAACCTCAGCTTTTCGTTATGAAGCATCGCTCCGGGCAGGAGACCCGCTTCAAGCAAAATTTGAAAGCCATTACAGATACCAAGAACGGGTCTGCCCTCTTTCACATACTGCTGAACGGCATTCATCACAGGTGAAAAACGAGCAATTGCACCTGATCTAAGATAATCACCATACGAAAACCCCCCCGGTACTATCAATAAATCGATGCCGCTTAAATCGGTATCTTTATGCCATAAAAATTTTGCTTCGGCATTCATAACGTGCTTTATCGCATGGTATGCATCATGATCGCAATTGGAACCCGGGAATACAATAACTCCTATATTTTTTGCCACAGTATTATCCTTTTATTTCTGTAATTAGTTGTATTTCCTGCAATACAGTATTGATTTTAAGGCACTCTTCAAAACTTCCTTCATATACCAACGCTTTTCCTTCAAAGTGCACTTTGTATGTAAGCTCTTCTGCTTTTGGCCGATTACAGCCGAGCGCTTTTATGAGCTGATTAATAACCTCATCAAAGGTATGAATATCATCATCATACAAGATTAAGCGCCATGGAGTATCAACAGCTTCCTCTTCTTCCGTTTCAACGAGAACATCAACCTGCGGGCCCTTCATCGGCTCTTGGGCTGACATTACATATTTGCTATTTCGGATAGTAAAGGTGTTCATCAGTCGGATCTTTTTATTCAATATCGATCCGATAATCCTCCATCACTTCGTTTGCAAGCAACTTAGCACATGCTGTTTCTGCAATATCTTGTGCCTCTTCTTTTGAACCGGCTTCAATATTCATCTCAACAAACTTTCCGATTCGTACATCCTCAACGTTTTTGAGACCCAGATTCTGAAGTGCGTGATGAGCAGCTTTTCCTTTCGGATCAAGAATTGATTTTCTAAGTGTAATATTAACTTTTGCTTTATACATACAACTATTTGATGTCTGTTTGAAGCAAACAAGTTAACGGTTATGCAGCTTAGCTGCTACAATTAGGTTGGAAAAAGAGAGCTGATATTACGTTTATTCTTTGTGAAAGCGATATACCCGAACCAATACTGACAATCGGTGTACAGCTTGTTTATAAGATTGTGCAAACTCATGAATATTTATTCCTGAGCCGCTTTGCCCCTCACCTGCCAAATGGCACCCGAATACCCAATGTAAATACAGGCTGATCAAATTCACTTATCACATACTTTAAATCCCCAAAGGCAAACAGCGGACCAAAATCGTATTCAGCTCCAATGCCTATATTAAGCCCAAAGGCCGTCTCGGAGACCGAATCATTCCCAAAGCTTACTTTTGATCGTGCATAATTCAATCCAGTGTATGCGTAGGATTTGAACATAAACTCTTCGTAAAAAATGTAGGCTCCATTTAGGTTCACTTCGTAAAAATCCTGATTATTTTTCGGGAAATAGTAAGTGAAGCCTGCTCCCATCATCACAGCTGGCAATGATGCAAATCTGTAGTTTAAATCTCCCTGAATACCTACCTGTTCAATTTCACTGCCAAAAGCCAGCCCAACACCTGCACTTACCTGAGCATTTGAAACGTGCAAACCAGTAAATGATAAAAGTGAGGTTAAAAGTAAAATCTGTACAAATGTTTTCATGATCTGAAGTTTGTTCGTTCGTTGCTATATGTACAGGTTTTATCAGTTACACAAAGTATAGTTCCCCGTTGCCCCAAAATTCTTGCCGTTTGCTTGTTAAATCAGGTTTTAAGAATGGTTACTATTTTTCCAGCTGCTTCATTCTCTGTTTTTGCACTCATATCAAGCGGAATTGCAAATGGCCAGCGCCTGAACCATGTAATTTGCCTTTTTGCATATCGTCTAGTTGATGTTTTCACCTTTTCAATCATTTGCTTCTCAACCATTTTACCCTCCAGGAAGAGGATCACCTCCCGGTAACCTACAGTCTGCAAAGACTGTATATTTTTTACATAACCCATGTTCAGTATGGACTTTGTCTCTTCAACAATACCTGATGTAAACATCACATCGGTTCGTTTTTCAATACGTTGATGCAACTTTTTTCTGGGATGATGAAGCACAAACAACTGTTTGTTTTCAGGTAAATTAAACGATTTATCACTATGAAAACTGCTGAACGGTTTCCCGGTCTGCTGGAAAACATCCAAGGCACGAATAATTCTCTGCCTGTTTTTCCCATCCATTCTCATGGCATAATCCGGATCTGCTTCTAACAGCTCATTGTATAAGTATTCTATTCCTTTTTGATCGGCCAGTTTTGAAAGTTCATCGATGTTTTTTTTATCGGATGAGGGTATTTCATCAAGCGGACGAATAAGCGACTGCAGATGAAGTGTACTCCCTCCACAAAAAATTACTCGTTTTCCCCGTGATTCAATCTCAGCCACATACTGATCGGCTCTCTTCTTAAAAGCGGCAACACTATCACGCTCATCCGGGTTTAAAACAGATATGTTATGATGTTTAACCTGCATCAATTCATGCCCGGATGGTTTCGCAGTTCCAATATCCAGGTATTTGTAGCATTGCCTCGAATCAACAGAGATAATTTCTGCATTCAACTCTTTTGCAAGCATTATAGATAGCGATGTTTTGCCTGAGGCGGTCGGGCCGGCAATTATAATCTGTTTTTGCATAATATTATTAACCTAACAGACAGCCTGATGACTCCACACCATCAACCAATTTGCGACTGCTAATCAGTTCAATAGCTCTGTTTATATCATCTTTAAAAAAATGGTCTTCCGTGGCATGCGGAATTGCTTCACGTACAATTTTATGAGCTGTTTCCACACCATCGCCCGATTTAAGCGGTTTACGAAAATCCAGCGCCTGTGCGGCTGTAAAAAGTTCAATCCCCAGAACAGTTTCAACATTTTCATAGATTTTTAGCAGATGTAACGCGCTTATACTGCCCATACTTACATGATCTTCCTGCCCAAGGCTTGTTGGGATGGAATCGACCGATGATGGATGAGCAAGCACTTTATTTTCTGAAACCAGTGCGGCCGAAGTGTACTGGGGAATCATAAAACCTGAGTTTATACCGGTCTCCTGCATCAATAGTGTTGGCAGGCCGTCGTGTCCCTCCAGAAGTAAATATGTCCGCCGCTCAGAGATACTTGCGATTTCTGCAAGGGCAATTTTTGCAAAATCGAGCACGAGAGCAAGGGGCTGGCCATGAAAATTTCCACCGCTGAGAATATCTCCATTTTCAAAAACAAGCGGATTATCGGTTACGGAATTGATTTCTGTTTCCACCACAGATATAGCATGCCGGATGGCATCGCGGCTGGCTCCGTGCACTTGCGGCACACAGCGTAAACAATATGGATCCTGAACCTTCCCGCAGCTTCTGTGCGATTCCAGAATCTCGCTGTTCATCAGAAGATTCCGCACATTTTCAGCCACTTTCATTTGTCCTTGATGAGGCCTGATTGCATGAATGCGTTCATCAAACGGGGCAGAACTTCCCTGCAGGGCTTCAAGGCTCATTGCAGCAGCGATATCAGCAAGTTTAAGAAGTGAAAGAGCCTTTTCCAGCACAAACCCGCCGTATGCGCTCATCAGTTGAGTGCCGTTAATCAGTGAAAGCCCGTCTTTAGGCTGTAGCTCTATCGGCTCTGCATTCTTTCCATTTAAAACCACGGCTGCTTCGATAACGTCGGTACCTTTTTCATTCCAAAAGCTGCCAAGGCCCAGCAGAGGAAGAGCCATATGTGCAAGCGGGGCAAGATCACCGGATGCTCCAACACTTCCCTTTTCCGGAACTACGGGAATCAGATCCTCTTCCAGAAACCAAATAAGCCTGTTCAGAGTGTCTGCCGAAATTCCCGAATACCCGATTCCCAATGAATGTATTTTGAGCATCAGCATCAGCCGGCTAATCTCTTTTGGAATATTATTGCCAACACCAACAGAGTGTGATATTATGAGATTTTTCTGAAGCTTCTTCAGTTCTTCTGCCGAAACCCTCTTTGTTGCAAGTACACCAAACCCGGTATTTATACCGTAGTAGGTTTTACCGTCGCTTAAAGCTGCTTCGACTATTTTTCTGGATTTCAGAACCCTGCCGGGATTCTTTTTCAACTCACGGATACTCTCTTCAAGATCTCTGTAGAGGGTCGAAACTTTTACAGGTACATTAGCCATTTCCTTGAACTTTTAATGCAATGATCAGCATATTACTTTTTAATGAAACCGCTTCCACAGAGCGGCAGAAGTTTTTTCAAGACTTAATACTCATCATTCAGATTATAATTTTATATTACAAGCTTAGACAGTAAAATGTAATGATAATCAAACAGAGTTGAACCAACACTATGGCTAACATAAATAAAACAAAAGGTGTCTTAGGAATTTTAACAGGAGGGGGCGATGTTCCCGGATTGAATCCTGCAATACGAGGAGTTACCATACGAGCTATTCGCGAAGGTTATAAAGTAATCGGAATTCGGCGAGGGTGGGGCGGTATGATTGATATTATCCGCGATAAAGATGCAGATAACAGTGCAAATTATTTCGAACTTACAGAAGACGTTGTGAACCGTGCTGCTCGTACAGGTGGTACTTTTCTTCATACCTCAAGAACTAATCCAAGCCGGGTTAGTAAAAAAGATATGCCCGAGCAGTACAAAGACAAGTACACGGATGATATTAACGATCTGACAGAAGAAGTGCTCAAAAACCTTGATTTCCTTGGTATAGATGCAATGATTCCTATTGGTGGTGACGACACCCTCAGTTACGGTGTGCGTCTGCACAAAGAAGGGTTTAACGTAGTGGCCATTCCAAAAACCATGGATAATGACGTACCAGGAACCGATTACTGTATTGGGTTCAGTACGTGTATTTCAAGAACCATTGAGCTTGCCAATGCGCTCAGAACCCCTGCAGGCTCACACGAGCGTTTTCTTGTGATGGAAGTTTTTGGCCGTTATGCCGGTTTTACCGCCATGCTGCCAACACTTGCCGGTGCATCTCACCGATGTTTAATTCCTGAGCACAAATTTGATCTTGAACACCTGACCGAGCTTATGGTTTACGACCGTAACCGCCATCCGAGCAAATACTCTATGGTGATGATCTCTGAAGGTGCTATGATTGAAGGACGTGAAATGGTATTTGAAGGTGAAGAAGCCGATGCTTACGGGCATAAAAAACTGGGCGGAATCGGTGATATTGTTTCTGCTGAAGTGAAAAAACGTTCAGCCAAATACAACAACGGTAAAGAGATTGGTGTAATTAATCAGAAACTCGGTTATACGGTACGGGGCGGAAATCCTGATGCAATCGACTGTATTGCGCCAATGGCATTTGGTAACATTGCATTCGATTTGATTAACCGAGGAGAATATGGACGCCTTGTAGTATTGAACAACGGCAGCTATGGTGACATACCTGTTGATGTTGTAACCAGTATGGAAAAAGTTGTGGATATCGACAAATACTACAACAAAGAGCGATATCGTCCATTCTACAATGTGTTCGAAAACCAGCCTCTCTTCATTATGGCCAGCCAGATAGCCACGAAGAAATAAAGCCCGGGTTTTTCAAGAAACGTATAAAAGCCTGTAGCAGAATCTGTTACAGGCTTTTTTATGCGGATATGTTTGAGAAGAAGTAGAAAGCGAGAATAATGGAAACTCCTGCTTTCAATCCGGTTGCCAGGAGATAACCAACAAATGTGCCCATCGCCGCCCTGAGAGCAGAATCTGTTTTTTTTCCTGCCATAAATTCCCCGATAAAGGCACCAATAATCGGCCCAAAAAGTATTCCTGCAGGGGCAAAAAATATAAGACCTGCAACAGCCCCGATAAGTGCACCATAAATACCCAATCTGCTGCCACCTGCCCGCCTTGCACCTTCAGCTGGTAAAAAGCTGTCCAAAGTTACTGTAATTGCAACAACCACACCCCAGCTAATCAAAAAGAGCCAACCGAAAAGATCACCTTTAGTGAAATGGAGTATCAAAATCCCCATATAGCTGAGCGGTGTGCCGGGTACAATCGGTATAAATGCACCGGCAATTCCGGCAACAATGAAAAGAGCGGCAATTACAATAAAAAGTGTTTCCATTCGGGATGTTTCGTTTTACATAAATTCGGCGTGAATGCAGAATCCATTGAATAATAACCTATTCAACTATACGAAACATTGGAAGGTTTTGATATGGAAAAAATGATACTGACAAAATTTTTATCCGGAAGTCTCTAAAATCAATTTATAAAGATTCGTCTCCCTCTATATATTGCAAGTATATTGATTATGCGTTCTCAAAATTTTTTAAGATAGTTCAAATATATGGATGCCAATTTCACCGTAATGACTCTCGACGCCGGTGGTACCAATTTTGTTTTTTCAGCTGTTAAGAATGCTGAAGAGATTACAACCCCCGTTACTTTGCCGGCTGAGCCTCATGATCTCGAAAAATGCCTGAAAAGCATCATCAAAGGTTTTGAGAATATTGAAACCCAATTACATGATAAACCGGATGCCATTTCTTTTGCATTTCCCGGCCCTGCAGACTACTTGAATGGAATTATCGGGGATTTAGGTAATCTCCCGGCTTTCAGGGGAGGCGTGGCACTCGGCCCGTTATTGAAGCATCGATTTGGTATCCCTGTATTTATAAACAATGATGGAGATTTATTTACTTATGGTGAATCAAAATATGGTTTACTACCAAAACTGAACAAATTTCTCATCAGTAAAGGCAGTTCAAAGCAATTCAACAATTTAGCCGGAATTACACTTGGCACCGGGCTGGGAGGCGGTATAGCCCGCGGTAACAATCTGTTTCTGGGTGATAATGGTGCTGCAGGTGAAATTTGGCTTCTTAGAAATCCGCTAATCAACAATAGTTTTGCGGAAGAGAGTGTAAGCGCGCGGGCTGTTGTGCGGGAATATGTTAAACATGGTGGTACGGCCTCCCAGAACATTCAGCCCATGGATATTTATAAGATTGCTCATGGGAATGCGGAAGGAAACAAGAATGCAGCATTAGAATCCTTCAAAATATTCGGGAGAGCACTTGGATCTATACTTACCGAAATTTCCACTATTATTGATGGAATCATCGTGATTGGCGGCGGACTTTCGAACGCATGGGATCTATTCCAGGAAGAGATGTTTAAAACAATGAATGGCTCCTACACCAATGGTGATAATAAGATTTCCAGGCTAGTAATGCAGGTATGTAATCTCGAAAATGAACAATCTTTAGCTGAGTTCGCATCCGGTAAAAATGTTGAAATAGACGTACCCTTTACGAATCAGAAGGTCAGCTACGATCCGAAAAAAAGAATTGGGGTGGGACGCTCAAGGCTGGGAACCAGCAATGCAGTTTCACTGGGAGCATATGCATTTGCTTACAACGCAATCAAAAATGAATGGCAATGATCCATCCATAAATACAGCCAACTTTGCAATCTTCATTGAACTACGTTAAAAACTTCTGTGGCAGTAAAAGGAATACCTGTCTCTGTGATACCTTCTAAAACTACTCTGTACGTTGAAGGTACATCACCCGCCCAAAAACGAATGTTTTGACCCGAATCGGATAGTTCAATCTCTCCATCCCAGTGGAGTGTAATTCGGTTATCTGGCTGATCAAGATCACGCGGCACGGTTATACCGTATCTTGGGGAGTAGAATTCGGAGGGAGGCTGGTATCCCTGAACAAATGCTGTTATTAACCCTTGCTCTTCTCCTCCGGGCATTGAAACTCCGCTTCTTGTCCGAACCATCAATACACCTCCCGCGCCTCTTGCACCAAAAAATCCAAGCTCTGAAGATCTCCGAAATACATTAACGGTTTGAACATCACTTGTGGACAAACTCTGTAAATATTCAAAATCCATTTCTATGTCATTTACGATAATCAAAGGCGGTGGAAGAACTGTCAAATTTGTAAACCCTGTACTAATTGTAAGACCCCGAACCGGATCAGCCGAAACACCTGCCATCTGATTAATAGCCTGTAAAAGCGGAATACTCGCCATCACCTCATCTTCATCAAAGTCGATCTGTTGGCTCGGACTTGAACCACTCCGCAAATCTCTTTCAAACTGGTCTGTGGCCTCTTCTCTGTCTGCCGT
The DNA here is from genome assembly GCA_007123985.1 of Balneolaceae bacterium. GTDB lineage: Bacteria > Bacteroidota > Rhodothermia > Balneolales > Balneolaceae > Rhodohalobacter. Next base: position 9,094 of record SLGA01000013.1, read on the forward strand.
AACGGTAATTTCATCAAGTTCGCCAAAGAGTTGTGCATCCACAAAACGCTCTATATCCAGATGAACCTGCTCTGCCCGCTCACTGATCTCCGTAATTGAATCGTCCATTCTCTCTTCAGCTGTTAGCAGATCAGGTACCTGTTGCGTAATTATACCCTGATGCAGGGGCAGATTTTCAAACTGTGGATCAACCTCAATTCGCACCCTGCTGCTGCCTGTCGCATCATTCGCCCGGATTGTTACCAGCTCGGAGCCATTTATCTGAAGGTCGGTGAGCATAAACCTGCCGGTTTCATCGGTAGTAATCAGGTCCACATCTTCATGATCACTTCCAATTGAAAAAATTACCGTTGCATCTTCAAGGGGGCGACCTCTTACGGCACTTTTGATACTACCGGATATTGTGAAACCCTGTTCCGGCAAGGCAAAAATATTGAGTTCATCAAGATCAGCAAGTTCTTCCATATTGTATGCCCGCCAGCCCTGGGTCAGCATCAAAAGGTCGAGATAGCGATCAGCATATTCATGATCTGAAAAATAGAACCCGGGATTTTCAACAAATTCATTCAGCTCGGATTCCAGATAGAACCGGCTATAAATTGTTGAAGCTGATTGATCATACGATATAACTCCATCATCAAAAACAGACAAACTTGCTGAAGACGGCAAAGCTGCCCCCTCCGCATTCAATACAGATAGATCAAGATTTATCTCCGATCGGCTTAAAAAATTATCCTCTTCAGATGAAATCTCCGCATAAACCAAATCCGCCTCATTTTTATTGAATGCGAGCCGCTCTGCAACAGGGCGTCCGTCGCTGCCAAGAAGCGTAAAATGTACGATGCCGGTAGGAAACTGATTTTTCGGAATAACTGCCGTTCCTCTCCCATCTTCAAGAAGTACCAGTGAAGCATACGAAACACTCCCACGAACGTGCGCAAAAAGCAGCAACTGCGTATCCCATCGATAGCGGGTAGAATGCACATCAACCATGTACTGCATTTCTGATTGATGAATCTGAATGGCAGTTCCTGAAGATTGAACTTCGGGAAGCGCATAAATTTCTCCGTCAACTTCAGCTACATATTCAGTATCTGTTTGTGGTATAAATTGATCAATAAATCCCATACCAAGGTGCTCAGTTTGAAACTCCGTTCGGAAATCGGGATTGTTCTTATCCAGGATTGTTCCTGAAATATCAGTACCCAGTCCGTCGGGACCCACTGCTTTAAATGCAAGTCTTGTTGAAATCCCGTTAATCAGGTAGCCGCTTTCAGGTAAAAACTGAATATCGGGGGTGCCATCTGCAACCGGCAATTCCCGTACATCTTCGCCGGTAATCACATGGAGATCTTTTCCAAAAATATAGGAATCACCAAAATTCAACGCCCATGCTGTATAAGCTCTGATCCTAAACGTTCCCGATTCGCTTTGGGCTTGATTGAACGTGATACTGCCGTTTGCCCGGCCACTTGTTAATTCCACGGCAATGCGATCTGCCATCCTGCCATCCGGTTCAATCAGTTCAACATACAGAACCGAACTAATGCCCGAAGGCAGGTGATAACTACCGGCAGCTACGTAAGCAGAGAACCAGATGCGATCTCCAAAGACATACCACTGCCTGTCTGTGTGCAAGTGAACATACTCTCTGGGCAGCTCCTGCTGAAGATTATTGAAAAGCTCAACAAATTGAATGGAAGGTTGATGATCCTGTGCATTTGTTTCCTTTTGAGAGGCTAAACAGACAATAAATATTGTCAATAACGATACTCTGATAAATTGAAAATTTCTCACAACGATGAATAAGAAGTTCAAATTTGGAATAATGAGAAATATAATACTATATGTTTAATACAAAATCGCATATAAATGTTAATTAACGATTTTGTCAATTTAGTCACTGTTTAGCATTGGCAGATCCACTCCCCGTTCTCTTGCAATCTGTTCGGCAAGTTCATAGCCGGCATCGGCATGGCGCATCACACCTGTTCCCGGATCGTTGGTTAGTACACGATCCAGCCGACGATTGGCCATTTTCGTTCCATCGGCTACACACACCATACCGGCATGGATAGAATATCCAATTCCCACCCCGCCGCCGTGGTGAAGGCTCACCCAGCTTGCCCCACTTGCCGTATTTAGCATCGCGTTGAGCAGCGGCCAGTCGGCAATGGCATCTGAACCATCTTTCATTGCCTCGGTTTCGCGGTTGGGTGATGCCACCGATCCCGTGTCAAGATGGTCGCGCCCGATTACAATCGGAGCTTTTACCTTTCCTTTTTTCACAAGCCAGTTAAATTTCAATCCCATCTCTGCCCTTTCTCCATATTCGAGCCAGCAGATTCGCGCCGGTAATCCCTGGAAATGTATCTTTTTCTGTGCGTGATGAATCCATCGGTGAAGTGCTTCTTTTTCCGGAAATGTTTCCAAAATGGCTCTGTCAGTTACAGCGATATCTTCGGGCTCACCCGATAACGCTGCCCAGCGAAAGGGCCCTGAACCTTTACAAAATAGTGGCCGAATGTAAGCGGGTACGAATCCGGGGAAATCAAATGCCTCTTTCATCGCACGATGATCGGCGACCTGACCCCGCAGATTGTTGCCGTAATCAAACGTAACAGCCCCTCGCTTTTGCATTTCGAGCATGGTTTTTACGTGAATTACCATCGAATCGAGCACATCCTTTTCGTAGCCTTTTGGGTGAACTTCCCTTTTTTGAGCTGCCTCTGCAAGTGAGTAACCTGCAGGAATATATCCGAGCTGCAGATCGTGAGCAGATGTCTGGTCGGTGAGTACATCCGGTATTACGTTCCTCTCAAGAAGCTGAGGAAGAATTTCCGCCACGTTACCAAGTAAACCAACGGAGAGTGCCTCTCCTTTCTCTTTTGCATCGAGCACTTTCTCCAATGCATCATCAAGATGGGTGCACTTTACATCACAATAGCCGGTTCGAATACGCATATCAATCCGGCTCTCATCCACTTCTATCCCCAGAAATACGGCACCGTTCATTGTAGCTGCGAGGGGTTGTGCACCACCCATACCGCCAAGCCCTGCGGTAACCACCAGTTTACCTTTCAGGCTGCCGTCAAAATGCTGGCGTGCACACTCTGCAAAGGTTTCATAGGTGCCCTGTACAATTCCCTGTGAACCGATATAGATCCATGAACCGGCGGTCATCTGTCCATACATGGTGAGGCCCAGTTTATCGAGACGCCGGAATTCATCCCACGTTGCCCAGCGCGGAACCAGGTGAGAATTTGCCAAAAGCACCCGCGGTGCCTCTTCGTGCGTTCGGAATACCCCAACCGGCTTTCCGCTCTGGATTAGAAGGGTTTCATCGTTTTCGAGGCGTTTCAGTGTATCAACAATTTTGTGGTAACTCTCCCAATTTCGGGCTGCTTTTCCGCCTCCGCCATATACAATCAGTTCCTCGGGGCGTTCGGCTACATCCGGATCGAGATTGTTCATCAGCATTCGAAGGGCAGCCTCCTGGTGCCATCCTTTACAACTCAGTTTATTTCCTTTTGGCGCACGAATAATTTCCATAGTCTTCTCCATCTTTATCCTCTTTGATAATTCTTAGTAGCTGTTTCAGTACTTTTTTTCTCCGTGAAACGTAAATAAAATATTCCTTGAACAAAATTGAATACAGATGTTTCGTTTACTTCCATACGCAGTGCTACTTTCACTTTTTTTGATAGCTGCAGAAAGAGAACCACTTGCAGATCAAACATCACCCGCAGTCGATTCAAACTGGGTATCTTCCGTTTTGAACGGTGAAAAGCTTTCTGAACTTCTGAAGGATAACTTTTCGACAGGTTTTTCCGGTCTCATTTTCAAACCGGATTCTACTCTTACGGATAACATGCCGATCATATCTCCGCCACCTGTTGATGAGGGTATTTTTATTCCGGGTTTTAAAAAAGAGAACAATACAATTACTCTGCCTCCTGAGACTGAGTAACCTTGTGTAACCGGTTTATTTCCGGGTTTTCGATGATCTGTTCTTCACCCGTTCCCGGCCATTTGATAATCACCCTCTCGATAGCTTCGGCCTGTCCAATCCCCACATGCGCACGTGTGTTGTTCGCACCGAAAGACCCACCCGTTGATACGGTTCTGTGCACAGACCTTTCACCGTCGTAATCCTGAACGGCTACTTCTATTCGTGCCCCGATTGCCTGTCTGTTTGATCGTGTGCCTTCAAGTTCAATTGTAATCCAATTTCCGAAGCGGCTCTGGTTTTCAAAAAGAGCATTGTGATAAAAATCACCCTCCACGGCGCCACCCAGAACGGCATAGATATCAAGACTACCGTCGCCGTTAAAATCAGCGAACGACACACCATGGCCTTTCTGCAGGTGACCAACGCCGCTGTAGGCAGTAGTTTCGTAGAATCGTTCACCATTATGGTTTATGAACAAACGGTTCGGAACAATTGAGGCCAGGTCAGGTGCACCGTTACCGATGTAAATATCCGGAAAACCGTTGTTGTTCAGGTCGCCGAAATTTGCTCCCATTCCAAACATTACCTTATTCAGGCCTGCCTCTTCTGTAATATCCTGAAAAGTTTCATCGCCCAAGTTTTTGTACAGACGGGAAAATTCTGACTGCACCTCCAAACCAAGGCGCTCGCGGGCAACTTCATCAGCCACATGATCGATGTACCGAACATCGTAGGTAATTACCAGGATGTCATCGAGACCGTTATTGTTATAATCAAAAAACCAAACGGGAAAACTGAACTGCGGCTGCTCAACCCCGGCACTTCGGCTGATCTCCTCAAATTGCGGAAGACCGTTTTCATCCAGACCGCGATTTGCGAAAAGTTTGTTGTTGCCTCCCATTACCGACACATAGAGATCGGGCAGGCCGTTGTTATTGATGTCTCCCCACATGGCACCTTTCACAAATTCATCCAGCTCAAATCCATTCAGGGTTTCATACCGGGTGAAGGTATCATCCCCGTTATTCATAAAAATTGCAGATGGATAGGGCTGCGAATCATCATCGCCCTGCACAAAAACCCCCTGCCACCCCGAAACCGATTCATTCCCGATGAAGATATCCAGGTAGCCATTTTGGTTGATATCAGCAAAGGCCGCAACCTGGCTTGGCATCATCTCAAACAGCCCGGATGAGAGGGTGATATCAGTAAATGTGCCGTCGCCATTATTCCGGAGCAACGAATTGGGGTGTTCACCATGCTGTGCCAGCCATGCACCTCGCAGAATCAGAATATCAGTATAGCCACTGTTATTAATATCGGCACATTCGATGTTCAACCCGCCCATGATGCCTTCAAGACCGGCAGCAAATGATCTGTTTTGAAAATCACCATTTCCAGCTCCTTCATAAAAAACAACCTGATCGGTAAGTCCGTATGATGTTGCAAAAATATCGAGATGGCCGTTTCCCGTAAAATCTTCCACACATGAGCTGCCTGAAATCCGGTTATCACCCACACCGCTCATCATACCCACATCACCAAACATCGGGGCATCCAGGTAATCGGGAATCTCTTCAAAATCCTGCATTCCGGGAATCAAAAAGGTGGTTTCAACACTATCAGGATAAGTACCGTTTGCCACATGGGCTATGTTGTACATCCAGTTGTAGGTGTAATTTCCGGGATGATTTTCGAGCAGGTAACGTAAGTAGCCCATAGAAGCCTGCACGTACTCTTTATTTTGATGGATGGCCTGCTCATCAAACGGCAGAATACAGTTTGCCGGAGTGTAATTTTCGAAACAGTTGTTCACCTCGGCCATGCGCAAATAACTGATTGCTAGCGCCTCACTGGTCATGCGCCGGGAAACAGGATCAGTCATATACTGAGCCAGGTCCAACAGAATCGGTATCGATTTTTCAAGTTCTTTTGAGTTCTGAAATTCAACCGCATAGTTATACAAAAGCTGTGGAACTTCGGGGTTTGCGGTGACCAGTGAATCGAGGTAAACAAGGCGAAACTCATTGGCATAGAAATATTTGAGTGGATTTGACCTTGCCTCATCCACGATACTGTCGAGCATGGCAATCATCCGGTTGTGGTTCTCTTGTTCGGTAGCTTTTTGAACATCGGGAGAACAGCCCTGAAACTGAAATGAAATCAGGGTAATCATCAGAAGAAGTGGCAGATAAATTCGTTTCATATTTAAAAATAGAGTTGCCTTTTCAGGAATCAAAAAAAGATGAGAAAGATTCGCACACGAAATGTTCTGTCTGCGAGTTTTGTAGTTAAATATTCAATACCCTACATTTATTGTTTGCCCGCTTCATGAAACAGAATCAACGAATATCATTTCAAAGTTTAAACGTTACTGCAAAGTATGCAGTTCTGTTTTTGTTGATTTTTTTGATAAGTACACCTCTCTTTGCCCAGGTTGAGGACACAACACGCGTACGCCAGCTGCCAGAACAACCTCAAATTAACCGCTACAATAATTTTATCAATACGCCCTACCAAACGCCACTCTCGCCGGGGGATATGGAACGATACAATTTTAACGGTGTGGATGGCAGTTACCTGTTCCACCGGAGGCTGCGAACCATGAGCGCGGAGGATTTTCTCTTTCTTGAGGAAGACCGGTACAACCCTTACGGGATTGAGTGGGAACAAGGGCTGAATGAAAACTTGATGAATGTTATCTACGCTACGTTTTTGGATAAAAACCCAATCCTGGAAAGACTATCGCGGATTGTACCATTTCTCGGCCTGGGATTCTTTGAACCGTATGAAGTACCGATTGTACCGCGCATGAATGATGACCCAATCACCCCGCCCGAAACCGGCGGTAATTGATTCAACTCAATATTTCTGAAACTGCTAGCTACCCTTTAGCGCCTTTCCGCGTCCTTGCTTAGTCCCGATAGGTTTTCATCGGGGGGGGGTATCTAATTATTTATGGCAGCCACTAAATTATTCGAGCTTGCGTTTTGTGTTGCTTTGAATACATTATGTCCTTGCATATAAAAAGCATCGTTTTTTTAACCGCTAAGGACGCTAAGATGCGCAAAGGTTTTATAAATTTGACCACTTATCCCATTGCACCTAGTGGAATTGGAGTATCGAGCACTTCAGATACAGCCCGAACCAGTTCTGCTTCCTCAATACTCACCTGCTGATCGGCCGTTACACAATAGATCACCGAGCTGATAATATATTTTTTCACGGGATTTGCAGATGCTGCAAGTTCATCCAAAGCTTTATCGAGATCGTTCAGTCCACATTTTTCAGGTGGCAAAAGCTCCATTCCATCCGGTTTTACCTTTTCGATGGGAGTTAAAGCCGCTTGCCATGCCTTCTCAGACTCTTTATCTGATGCGTGCGACAGGGCAGACAGTAAAACAGCGAGTTCCTTTCCGAGACTTTTCAGATTGTGATGACGAATGTCCGGTTTTTTATTTTTTGAAAATGCCGGCTCAAGCTGATGTATCACCATCTTCTCCAGGGCAAAAGCAAAGAGATTTTCCGCACCATTTTCCAATGCAGCTTTTTCGAGTGTTTCTCTGAATGCTTGATACTGTTTTTTGCTCATATGCCGCAGTGCAGGAAGTGTGAGCTCTGCAAGTGGCAAGAACCACTTTCGATCCCCCTTCAGTAGCTCTGATTGATATTTTTTCACCTCAGCAAACAACTCCTCACCGAGTTTTTCTTCAAACCAATCAGGCGTGCTGTCTCCTTCTGATGAAAACATGAGAGCATATATGAGAGCTTCTGCTGCGAGGGGCTCATGCGCTGCCTCACGCAGTGACACGGGAATCTCCTGCAGCAGCTGACCGGCACGGTTTACCTGCCCGGCACCTATTGAGCCGATAGCGCCTAAAATAACTTCCGGAGTGATTGCCGCATGGCCGCCAACACCTCTTCCAGCTCCTGTTGCTTCCGTTCCGGATACATGTTCTTTTTTGAATTGATCCTGAACTTTTCGACGGTTGTCTGATTGAAGTGCCGGATTGATTGCCTTAATTCGATCTGCAATGGGCGGATGAGTGGCAAACAGGGCATCCAGTGCGGAGTGAAAGCTGCTTGCAAAAAAGAGATGGCTCATCTCCATGGCATGGCCGTCTTTAATTTCCGCTCCCTTTTTCTTCGATGCAATTTTATTCAACGCCCCGGCAAGTCCGTCGGGATTTCGTGTGTACTGAACTGCAGCGGCGTCGGCCAGGTATTCTCGCTGCCGGGAAATTGCTGATTGAATCATCCGGCCAAACAACATGCCAATATACCCGATCACCACCAGCGAAACTCCAAACAGAATCAGCGGAAGCGCTGAATTTCCCTTCCCGCTTCGGTTGCTTCGCATGGCTCCTGAATAGAGTGCGCTTCGCATCACGATCATTCCCATAATGTGAATCAGGAGAATTCCATTTAAAACACCAATCAGGCGGATGTTCAGCCTCATATCGCCATTAAATATATGGCTGAATTCGTGAGCAATCACACCCTGGAGCTCATCCCGGTTTAGCTGTTCCAGGCAGCCACGGGTTACCCCAACGGCAGCATCGTTTGTGCCAAAACCGGCCGCAAATGCGTTAATGTTCTCTTCGTTATCAAGGATGTACACATCGGGCACGGGCAGACCGGAGGCTATCGACATTTCCTCCACAATGTTCATCAGCCGTCGCTCACTCTGTTCGGTAGTGGATGGATTAACTTTTCTGCCGCCAAGCAGCTCGGCCACTGCAGAACCACCTTTTCTAAGCTGCGAAACCCGGTGAACCGTGCCTATGAGGATGGTTATCATCACAATAATGGTAACTGCAAAGAGCCAGCCCGGAGACCATATCGATATGGCTCCTTCTACCTGAGTAGCAAAAATAAAGAGCGAAACGAGATAAACGGAGAGAATAATGCCCGTTACAGCAAGCAGGTAGAGGAAAACCAGTTTCCCGGTGTTACGTTTTGCACGGTCTTGTGCTTCAAAAAAATCCATTTGTCAGATCAGTCAATTAAAAATGAAACATGGCAGAATCATCGATTAATGCCACAGAGGCACAGACGGTCATAGAATTTTCTGAGTATCTGTGGCATTTTCACGAATTTGTACGGGAGATATTAAAATGAAACTTTCGGAGCCTCTCTTTCAGCAGCATCTTCAATTACAAACTGCTGGGCATGAGTAAATCCGAATGTATTGGCAAAAATCACATTGGGAAATTTTTCCCTAAAGATGTTGTAGTTCATCACCGAATCATTAAAAGCCTGCCGGGCAAACGCAATTTTGTTCTCTGTTGAGGAGAGCTCTTCGGAGAGCTGCATCATATTCTGGTTTGCCTTCAGGTCGGGGTAGTTTTCGGAGAGCGCAAACATTCGGCCAAGTGCTCCGGTAAGAGCCTGCTCGGCACCCATCAGATTTTTCATGGCACCGGCATCTCCCGGTTCGCCGGCAACTTTCTGCTCGGCCTGCTGTGCCTGGTTACGTGCCTTAATTACAGCTTCGAGCGTTTCGCGCTCATGCTTCATGTAGGATTTGGCGATCTCAACCAGGTTGGGGATGAGATCGTAACGACGTTTCAGCTGCACATCGATCTGGGCAAATGCGTTTTTGAACCGGTTTCTGTGCGATACAAGCTTGTTGTAGATGCCTACTGCCCAAAAAACAAGCAGTAGCAGTACAACCACGAGAATAATTGTTCCTGTCATAACGAAAAAATAGGTTAGAGATTGATCAAGACTGTGTGGTACATCCTGTTAATCAGGAATATACGAGATGTGAAGCGCGCTGCAAACAGAGATGGGATTAAATATTTTCAGATCTGATGCGGTTTCCCTATAATCTTATTGCAGTTAAGAGACGCACGTATGTAACCAATCAGCTTTTTATGGCTCTTTTTCAACATGCCGTTCTGAAAAAATATCTGTCGGGGATTTCTGAAACGGATACAGATACCGCCTGGCAGAGATATACCGCACATTTTCATAATCCTGAAATCCGGGAAAATATCCGTAATTCTAAAGAAGAGGAGTACCAGGACGGCTTCCTGACCGACCTGTTTGTAAATGTGCTCGGTTATACCAAACACCCCGCTCCCGGCTACAACCTGAAAGTGGAACAGCGCGATGCCAAAGGTGCGCGAAAAGCTGACGGCGCCCTTCTGCGGGATGAAAAGGTAGCGGCCGTAATTGAACTGAAAGGCACCGACACTACCGACCTCGACAAAGTAGAGCCGCAGGCATTCGGCTATAAAAACTACCACCGCCACGCGGAGTATGTGATCATCTCCAACTTTGAAAAACTTCGTTTTTATATCGACAATGCGGTGGATTACAAAGAGTTTAACCTTTTTGAGCTGACCCGCGACGAATTCAACATTCTCTGGCTCTGCCTGGCTCAAACGAATTTTGCGGCAGGGGTGCCCCGAAAGATTAAGGAGGCGTCGCTCACCAAAAACGAGCAGGTGACCAAAGAGCTCTACAAAGACTACTCCGCGTTTAAGCAGGCCATTTTTGAAAGCATGGTGAAACACAACCCGGAGCACAACAAACTGCGGCTGTTCAAAAAGACCCAGAAACTGCTCGACCGCTTCCTCTTCATCTTTTTTGCCGAAGACCAGCAGCTTCTCCCTCCCAACTCCATCCGGAAAATTATA
>SLGA01000332.1 GCA_007123985.1 Balneolaceae bacterium
AAAATACGCCTGATTTCTCTTACATTGGCATCTGCACTTTTTATAGTTGCACTTGCAGGCCCCAAAATCGGTACGGAGGTACGCGAAGTGCAGCGAAAAGGCGTAAACCTTCTGGTAGCCCTCGATTTATCAAGGAGCATGAATGCACAAGATGTGAGACCCAGCAGGCTTGATAAAGCAAAATTCGAACTCAACAGACTCATCAACAGACTGCAGGGCGATCGAATTGGACTGCTTGTTTTTACAGATGAGGCTTTTGTGCAGGTACCGTTAACCACAGATTACTCTGCATTTCGCATGCTTCTGGATATTTCGAATACAGATCAGATGCCATCCAGTGGCACGAATTTCCGGGCGGCTCTTGAACTTGCCGGAGAAACATTCAGAAATATAGACAACCAGGCAAATGCGGCAAATGTACTGCTATTTGTAGCGGATGGTGAAAATCACGGGCCTTCTTACCAGAGTCAGTTACGTGATTTGATTAATGATGGAGTGACTGTTTTTTCCGTTGGAATTGGCACAAGAGAAGGCGGGCCGATACCCATTTTCAATCAAAATGGACAGATTAGCGGTTATCATCGAGATTCGCAGGGGAGTACTGTAACCACCAGGCTTAGTTCAGAAACGATGGAGGATGTTGCCAGGCAGGGTGGAGGTGAATATTATGAGATTCGTTCTGGGAGTGATAATATAGAACCATTTTTCTCCAAACTGGATGAGCTTGAACGCGGGGAATTTTCCACTCAGGAATTTGCAGATTATAAAAACCAGTATCAGCTTTTACTCTTTTTCGGGATGCTATTTTTTATGGTAACTCTCTTTTTCCCGGACAACATCACAGAAAAATCTTTTCTCAATCGATGGCTGATGCGTTATCAGAAAAACAAAGTTAATGATTAAACTATTTGTTACAGATCTCGACGGATGTATAACCTTCCCGTTTAGAACTCCAAAATGGGAAACAGTAAGTAAAATTCGCGAACTGAACATAAAAAGCCGTGAAAGTGAGCATATTCCTCCACTTACGATCTGTACCGGCAGGCCATATCCCTATGCTGAAGCAGTTGCACAGTGGCTTGATGTGAGGCATCCGTTCGTTTTTGAAAGTGCGGGGCTCTATATTCGTGATGAAAACCGAATTCATACTGCGCTTAAAAACAGTTCCGGTGAACTTGATCCGATTCGGGAAATGAGAAACTGGATGGAGCAGAAGATTATCCCCGATTTTCCAACAGCAGACGTTGAGTTTACAAAAAGAATGGATGCAGGCATTGTAGCACCCGAAAAAAAGGTGATAGATCAAATAATTCCCATCGTAAAAAAGAAACTTGAAAACGAATTTCCACAACTGGAAATGCACATAACGGATGTATCGGTAAATGTGCTTTTGGCCGGAAATAATAAACTTCAAGGAATGAAATTACTGGCAGAACATCTGAACATTACTCTTGATAATATTGCATACATCGGGGATACAGGTGGTGATGTAATGGCGCTTCGGGAGGTGAAACTTCCGTTTTCTCCAAAAAATGCAACAGCTGCTGTAAAAAAAATCAGCACAAATTTATCTGTTGAAACCTCAGATGCCGTACTGGAAGCCTACCAAAGAGTGATAGACTACAATAAGTCTTTGTAAACTAAAGAACTTTACCGCAGCCGTACATCGTTTCACTATCCATACTGAGAGTTATGGTGTGGGTGAACAGAAAGCCGCTCATCGAATCAACGCAATACTGTTTTGAAACAGAAAGATATGCTGTTTCGGAATCTGTTTCGAAATTTGTATGAATTACGGGTGATTCAGTATTAAAATTCTCAATTGTTGTGTTGATTTCAAACCCTGGTGTGGTAAGTACTGCGCTGTTATTTCTGTCAATCTGTATAGTCCAGAATGGTTCATTACCGGAAGCAGTAAATTGCACTCCCTCTTCGCGTAGGTTACTGTGATGATTCAGAATGGAAGTATATTCAGATATGGTGTAAATAGTAAAACCATCTGGAAGATTAGAGATGGAGTCATCAAAACGTTCAGCCAGTTGAAGCTGTGAATTCTTAATAGAATAGTTTTTTATTGGATTTCCCTGATCATCGAAAAGATACAAAACACCGCCGGTTAATTCCCAGTTGCCCTCTCTTTCGATCACTGATCTGTTTTCGCCACCTGTTAAAATCACTTCTTTGAACCGGTTTTTATTGAGAAACAGAATGTAATCTGTTTGGGTGCCATTTGATGAAATAGAACCGCTGAAAGCAGCAGGAAGCTCTATTTCAAGTGAGTGAACATCACCAAGTACATCATTGGGCGATTTATTGAGCTCTTCACATGCAATACTAAGACGTATCGATATAAAAACAACCAGCAAAAGAAGTATTGTAATATTAATGATTTTATTCTTCATTGACTCAGAACAGATCAGATCAGATTTTTGGTCTTGTCGATGCTTTCATCAGCCATTTGTTGCTGGTAAGCCTCGAGTTTATCGGCCAGATGAGGATCTGTGACTCCAAGTATCCGGATTGCGAGCAAACCTGCATTCATCGCTTTTCCAATAGCAACGGTTGCAACAGGTACACCGTTTGGCATTTGTACGATAGAGTAGAGGCTGTCAAGTCCGCCAAGTGCGGTGGTTTTTACCGGAACACCAATTACGGGAAGCGTAGTGTACGCGGCAAGCATTCCAGGTAAATGAGCAGCTCCGCCGGCACCTGCAATTATAACTTTAAGTCCCCTCTCCCGTGCGGTGTAACCATATTCTGCCATTACATCGGGTGTTCGGTGTGCTGATACTACCTGCTTTTCGAACGAAACTCCAAATTGTTCGAGAATATCTGCGGCTTCTTTCATTGTAGGCCAGTCGCTGTCGCTACCCATTACTACGCCAACTATCGGGTTCTTTGCCATATCCGGTATTGTTTAGATTGGTATTTATTCAGTTTTAAAGATATAGATTATCAATTTCATTCTCTTCGATAAATTCGATGTGCAGTTGGTCTAGAAAATGTTTAACATTAAACTAAATTTAACATAACAAAAAAGCTATGGAACTGGGTATTTATACATTTGTGGAAAACACTCCAATTGCTGATACAGGAAGTGCTCTGCATCCGGCAAAACGGGTTGAAAATTTGCTTGAAGAAGCACAGCTTGCCGATGAACTTGGCCTTGATATCTTCGCGGTTGGAGAACATCATCGGGAAGAGTACGTTTCCTCTGCACCATCAGTTTTACTGGCTGCTATTGCGGCAAAAACGAAGACTATTAAACTCTCCAGTGCTGTAACTGTACTTGGATCAGAAGATCCTGTTCGGGTATATCAGCAGTATTCTACACTTGATCTTATTTCAAACGGACGCGCTGAAATTATGGTGGGAAGGGGATCATTCATTGAATCTTTTCCGCTATTTGGGTACAACCTGAACGACTACGAAGAGCTTTTTTCTGAAAAACTGGAACTTTTGATGCAGCTTCGTGAGAATGAAATTATCAACTGGAAGGGTAAGCACCGGCCTGCAATCGACAACAGGGGTGTGTATCCACAGCCACTTCAGCAAAAATTACCTGTATGGAGGGCTGTGGGTGGAACTCCTCAATCGGCATACCATGCCGGGGCGAATGGAATACCGATGGCATTGGCCATAATTGGCGGGTACCCTGAGCAATTTAAGCCAATGGCTGAGGTTCACAAAAGAGGTGCGCTCGATTATAACAGGGAAGTTCCCCCAATCAGTATTAATTCGCACGGCTTTATTGCAGATACTTCAGAAGAGGCGATAGATATTTCATTTCCGGCATTTAAATTCACGATGGATAAAATTGGAAAAGAACGTGGTTGGCCACCAATGAGCAGGCAACAATTCGAAGCATCCGTCCAGCTGAGAGGAGCAAATGTAGTGGGAAGCCCGGAACAGATCGTTGAAAAGATATTATTTCAGCATAAATTATTTGGCCATAGTCGTTTTATGCTTCAGATGAGTGTTGGCTCCATTCCGCATGACAAACTACTCCGCTCAATTGAACTTTTTGCAACTAAAGTTGCACCGGCCGTTCGAAGTGAGCTGAATCAAACAATTGGCAACAAGAGCAAAGGCACAGAAGAGTTACAAGAATCCCGAAAGAGTTGAAAGCGCAGCTGACTTCAATCGAGCGATTCCAGAATATTTAAATATGAACTGTATCGTTCTGGATCAATTTTGCCCAGATCGTATGCTTCGGAAACACCACAGCCGGGTTCATGATAGTGGGTGCAATTATAGAATCTACAGTTTTGACGCGGTTCAGCCATCTCAGGAAAAAAAAGTGAGAGTTCACTTTTTTCAATATTTACCATTCCAAATTCTCTGATTCCGGGAGTATCTACGATGTAGCCGCCGTTCTTTAGCGGAACCAGACTCGCATATGTAGTGGTATGCTTCCCTTTATTTGTTCGTGATGATACTTCACCAACTCTGAGTTCAAGATCCGGGTCAACAGTATTCAAAAGGCTGGTTTTTCCTGCACCTGAAGGCCCGATGAATACAGATGTTTTTCCGGACAACTTTTCGGAGAGCTCCTCAACTGAGGTTTGATTGTGAATGGAGGTGTGAATTGTATCATATCCGATATTTTGATAGAGTTTCGTAAGGTGATTAATCAGATTATGATCGTTTTTCTTTGCAAGATCCATCTTATTGAATATGATTCCCGCCCGAACTTCATACGCCTCGCAAGTAACCAAAAAACGATCAATGAATCCGGTATTCAGTTTGGGATGACGTACAGATTGAACAACCCAGGCTATATCTATATTAGCTACAAGTATTTGTTCTCCTCGTCTGCCGTGAGTTGCCTGGCGGGGCACGTAATTTTCTCTCACTTTTATCTCTGTAATGGACCCTGTACCGTCTTTACCGATTTCGAGCTCTACGAAATCACCAACCGCAACCGGATTGGTTACTTCTTTTTTCTCTAAACGAAATTTACCGGGTAATCTGCAATCAATTATTTTTCCGTCCGGCGCGGAGACTTTGTACCACTTTCCAGTGGATTGTATAACCCTGAAGGAACTGCTCATATTATATGATTGGCTCGTTCAGGTGGATTATTCCCGGGCAGTAATCATTCATAGAGATTAGATCAATCCATAACAGCCATTTCTTCTTTGCTGTCGTGATGTTTGTTATTTGCCTGAACCTGGCGTTTATGTGTGTCGGGAACTTCGAAAAATAACGTAGGATCGTTCTCGGCTTTCTCTTCAAGAATGAGGTCAAGAATGGGATCCATTCTTTCAAGATACTGGATTTCGAGATTTCCAATCACATCACTTTCAATCTCATCCACATCCTTCTCATTTTTTTGCGGAAGAAACACTTTTTGTATTCCTGCCCGTTTAGCCGCCAGAACTTTTTCCTTGATGCCACCCACAGGTAATACCAGGCCACGCAGCGTAATTTCGCCAGTCATTGCGATGGTTCCTTTCACTTTTCGCTGGGTAAAGATAGACGCAACAGCCGATAGCAGTGCAACACCAGCAGACGGACCATCTTTTGGCACAGCTCCCTGGGGAACGTGAATATGAAGGTCCCAATATTTGAAGGCGTCTTCAGGAATGTTCAGCTCCTTATAGCGGGCCCGTAAATAACTAATTGCAAGCATTGCAGACTCTTTCATTACATCACCAAGCTGGCCGGTGATATGCAACTTACCGGTTCCGCGTGAAACACTGGCTTCAATAAAGAGAATATCGCCACCGTAGGGAGTCCAGGCCAGTCCTGTTGAAACACCGGGTACAGTGGTCCGCTCTGCTACATCTGAGAAAAACTTACGTTTTCCGAGTATGTCGGGGATATCATTCACTCCTACACTCATTTTCTCGATTTCCTCACCGGCAATCTTTGCGGCAACATTTCTGCACACTGCGCCTACTTGCCGCTCGAGATTTCTCACACCCGATTCGCGGGTATATTCATCGATGATTCTATCGATAGCTGCTTTGGAAATCTTGATCTGTTTTTTGCTGAGCCCATTCTCTTCAATCTGTTTTGGAATGAGGTATTTGCGGGCTATTTCGATTTTTTCTTCCTGTGTATAGCCACTAATATTGATAATCTCCATTCTATCACGAAGTGGAGCAGGAATTGTATCGAGCGAGTTGGCTGTAGCAATAAACATTACTTTGGAAAGATCGTATTCAAGCTCCAGATAGTTATCTGCAAAAGAGTCATTTTGTTCAGGGTCAAGTACTTCGAGCAGTGCTGAGGTTGGGTCGCCCCGAAAATCTGAACCCACTTTATCGATTTCGTCGAGCATCAAAACCGGATTTCCTTTGCCGGCCTTCTTCATTGATCGAAGAATTCTTCCCGGCAGGGCTCCGATATAAGTTCTTCTGTGACCTCTGATTTCGGCTTCATCGTGGATACCACCCAGGCTGAATCGCTCAAACTGGCGGTTCAATGCGCGGGCAATTGATTTACCAAGAGATGTTTTACCAACTCCCGGAGGCCCGTAAAAACAGAGGATTGGTGCTTTCATATCCTCTTTCAGTTTGAGTACAGCAAGATATTCGATTATGCGCTTTTTCACTTTTTCCAGCCCATAGTGATCTTCATCGAGTATTTTACGGGCACGTTTCAGGTCGAGTTTATCTTTAGAGTAATCGCCCCAGGGTAAATCCAGAATCCACTCCACATAGCTGTGTATTATGCCATAATTGGGAGAAGAACTTGGCGTCATCTCGAGTCTTTGAAGCTCTTTTTTGGCCTCTTTTATTACTTCTTTCGGAACATTCTTTTTGGCATCGAGCCGCTGTCTCAATTTCGCAATATCCTGCTGCTCACTGTCCTCTCCAAGTGCCTCCTGGATGGCCTTCATCTGCTGGCGAAGGTAGAAATCTCTCTGCTGATCGTCGATATCTGTTTTAACTTTTGTACGGATCTCTTCGCTTAAATTTAAAACCTGAAGCTCTTTGTTCAGATGCTCCATAACCTTGTTCAGGCGCTTCGAAAAGTCATCAATTTCAAGAAGGTGTTGCTTGTTTTCTATAGATACCTGAAGGTTGGAAGAGATAAAATTCAGAAGAAACGAGGGGCTGCTGATATTGTTGATGGCAATAGATGCCTCAGAAGGAATATTAGGTGAAAGGTTCACAATTTTTGTGGCAGTCTCTTTCACCGATCTCATGGAAGCATCCAATTCAATACCAACAAGATCCATGTTCTGTTTTATTGGTTTGATGGATGCCTTAAAAAAGGGATCGGTTTGGGTAAATTCTTCTACTTCAAAAATACTCTTACCCTGTATTACAATACTTTTACTGCCATCGGGCATTTTTATCAATTTCAGGATCTGCGCAACCGTTCCGATTTTAAAAAGATCATCGGTTTCAGGGTCTTCAACAGATTCATCTTTTTGAGCAACTACCCCTATTGTTTTGTCACTTTCATACGCCTCTTTCACAAGAGCGAGGGAGCGATCTCTGCCAACGGTTATTGGCACAACCACACCCGGAAATAAAACAGTATTTTTGAGTGGTAAAATTGGAAGCTGATCAGGTACTGCAGACTCAGTCAGTTTTCTTTCTTCCTCTTCACTCATCAGGGGAATGGCTTGTTCAAAATCATCAAAACCTTCATTTTGATCATCAAAAGCTGTCTGTATTTTCAATCGCGAATCGAACATATAGTTGATTAAATTTTTAAATGTTTTACTCTTTCTCCGCATATAATGGCAAATAGAGAGCCAAAGAGGCTGATGCTACCATAACGTCAGAACTTAAAATAGGGTTCTGCCAATTTGAGGGTTGATGTCAGTTACCTGCCACTTGGACAGTGTGCAGGTCAAATCCCACTCTTTGCAGCAGTTGTTATCACTTTTATTACAGGCCTTTTACCTAAGTGCAATCAAAAGTAAAAATACGGGAATAGCAAACGTTTACATGTATAGCTTTAAACCAATTACAGATGCACCTAAAATCTCTGAAGTAGGTCCCCCTCGGCGGCTTTTCAATTGAAATGCTGCCTGAATATCAAATCGATCGGTTTCTATACCACCACCAAAACTAATGTATCCCGGTAAAGCCTGTGCAACCCTCGTGCCGGCTCTGAGCGGGAAAAAGGAGAGAGGCCTGATTTCAACCCCTGCAAAACCCATAAAACCTGTTGGTTTGAAGGCATTATCTGTAATTGTATAGCTAATATCTCCCATCAACTTAAGGCGATTGTACTGAAACAGTGCACCGGCCTGCACAGATGTGGGGAGGAATGCCTCAATGGACTGTTCTCTTACAGTAAAGCTCTGAAAAATTGCAGGGTTAAAATAATCAGCCAGAAATGAGTAATGCTCATTGGGTGCACCCTGGAACAAAATATCAGAAACGGGACCTGTCTGGGATTCTTCAGTGGTCTGTTGGTCAATTTCGTACTCAAAAGGGCTGTTGGTATAGTACACAAGGCCAATATCTGCTACAGACAAACTGATGCGAAGTGATTTTTCGGTCAAATCATTTTCTTGTCTAAGCACAGACAGATCATCACTGAATGTAATCAGATAGGTAATGCCTGCATCAAGTCCGAAACCAATACCGGTAGGGCGCATCAGATCCCGCAAGCCATATTCGGGGTTTTCAGGATTAATCTGCGGAAAGAAAAAATTTTCGGCTCTGTCGGTTAATACACCGGCTGAACGTTGCTTAAAAGCGGTCTCGTTCTCCCAAAAGCCGGTTTGATTATCAAGCTGATAGCGATTTCTGTATTGCACATCCAAATAACCGCCCGGCAGAATAATCTTCGGTGCAATGCCTACAATAAATTCGGAAAGCTGAGGTGTCAATCCATTTAAAAATGTAAACGATTCTGCATAACCGAACGATATTTCGTGTAACACCTGGTACCGTTGTGTAAATGATTGATTAATAAGAAATGAATCATTTCTGTCGAGAGGTATAGCAGAATAGAGACCCTTTCCAAGCCGGTAGCGGCTGCCTATCCGGGTGCGAGCAGCTACAGCGTAGCTTCTATTGGGACGAACCCATTTTAAGCCAAACCAGTTTAATTCCGTCTGATTGAGAAATTCGGCTGAGGATCTGTTCTCGTTAAAGCTTCTGTCAACCAGATCTTCTCGATCTGCAACAGCCAGATTCAGATCGGTATGGTACGGTGAAAGAAGATCTGTGTATTGATTAAATCGGGACTGTATGCCAGGGGTATTCTGCAGGGAATCGAAATAGTACCCGGTTTGCAAAAAGGAGAACTGGTAGCTATAGTTTTTCTCCTGAATAAAGAGATTAGCAGGGTTTACGAAAAGAGCTTCAAAACCGGTAAGATACGCTGTTCCACCACCTCCAAGTGCCATGCTTTCGGCAGAGTAAGCTAATTGTGCACTGCTTCTTTCCGGTGTAAACAACAAGGTTGCCATCAGAAATAAAATCGTACATATTATGATTTTTACGGCATTCAACGCTTTGTATACTTATTGATTGATGAGACTCAAATTTGCAGCTCTGAGCATTAACGTTTTTTGGCCTCTGTTTTTAAAAAATACAACAACGCGGGTGTCTTTACCCGATCCGTTTCGCTGAACAATTTTTCCTGCTCCAAATGTTGGATGCATTACATGGGCACCTGGCATAAATGGATCATCATCATACTCGTATGTATAAGAAAATGATGTATCTGAAGGTTTTTTCGAAGTGATAGGACTTTTCCAGTCATATTCAATTTCCATTCCTGAGCCGGGGGAGTCGTCAACGTCTGCCTTTGTTTGATAAATTGTTGCTCCGGTTTCAGTACGTACAACTCCGGGATCTACCTCATTCAAAAATCTTGAGCGAGCCTGCCGCTGCTCTTCACCAAATTTAAATCTCATTTTACTGTAGCTAAAAAACAGATGTTTTTGAGCTCGTGTAATGGCTACATAAAAAAGACGGCGCTCTTCTTCAATATTCGCTTCTTCACCATCTCGGGCACCCATCGGAAACAGATTTTCCTCAAGGCCAACGATAAACACGGCTGGAAACTCAAGCCCTTTGGAAGCATGTACCGTCATCAGGGTAACTGCAGGTTTATTTTCATCATATTTATCGGTATCTGTTATCAGGCTTATCTCCTGCAAAAATGATGCAAGATTTGGATTCTTGGTGTTTTGCTGATAGTATGCAATTGCGTTCTGAAGTTCCAAAATGTTATCGCGTCTGGTTAGTGACTGCGCACTATTTTCTTCAACCAACGCTTTCATGTAGCCACTCTGTTCCAGTACTTTTTTGGTAACATCCAGCAGTGGTACACCGGCTTCAAGCTCATCTCTTAAATTATTAATCATATCAACAAACTGGCCTATACGTTCTTTTGCCGGTTTATAAAGATCTGCGGTTTCAACATTACTCACAATGTGCCAAACCCTCTTATGCTCATTTCTTGCTTTCTTGATAACATCATTCAGTGTTTTGTTGCCAATTCCGCGGCTTGGTTCATTTATAATTCGCAGCAGAGCCTGTTCGTCCTCGGGGTTTACCAGAAGCGTGAGATAAGCAAGTACGTCTTTAACCTCCTTTCGTTGATAGAAGGATAGCCCGCCAACAAGCTGGTAAGCTATATTTTTCCTTCGAAATGCCTCCTCAAAAATTCTGCTCTGATAGTTGGTTCGGTATAGAACTGCAAAATCATTGTTTTGATATCCCTGCCTGAACTTCAGATTGTTAATGTGGTTTACAATTCTGTTGGCTTCATCTCTTTCATCGAAATTTTCGAGAAGGGTGATGGTTTCACCCTCAGAATTATCCGTCCATAAAGTTTTACGGATCTGTTTTTCATTTCGTTTAATTACGGAATCTGCACATTGGAGGATAAATTTGGTTGATCTGTAGTTCTGTTCCAGCGGAACCTCTACGGCACCATCGTAATCTGTTTTAAAATTGAGTATGTTAGAGATATCGGCCCCGCGAAATGAGTAAATACTTTGTGCATCGTCGCCCACTACACATATGTTTTCGTACTTCTCAGCCAGGAGGCGGGTTACTTTGTACTGCGCGTGGTTCGTATCCTGGTATTCGTCTATCAGTATGTACTTGAATCGATCCTGATACTTCTCAAGTACATCTGGATGCTCTTCAAACAATTTTACAGGTTTAATCAGCAGATCGTCGAAGTCCATGGCGTTGGTTTGGCGCATTCTTACTTCATAAACTTCAAATACCCTGGCAGCGATGTCATCCAGTGTGCTGTGAACAAAACGTGTTTTATAGGTGTCAGGGTGGATCAACTGATTTTTTGCGTCACTAATTTTTCGGTGAATAGTTTTTGGTTTAATCTCTTTAGGGTCGAAATTAAGCTCTTTTAAAATCAGCTTAATTGCATTTTCCGAATCACTGGTGTCATAAATAGAAAAGTTCGAATTATACCCGATTTTTTCTGCTTCAAATCGTAGAATTTTTGAAAAGATAGAGTGGAAAGTACCCATCCATAATCCGGAGGCACGTTCACCTATTAACTGTTGAATGCGTTCCTGCATTTCCCGGGCTGCTTTATTAGTAAATGTGAGTGCAAGAATATTTTGCGGCAGCGCGTGGTGCTGTTGTAACAAATAGGCGATTCTGTAGGTAAGCACCCTTGTTTTACCACTTCCTGCACCAGCTACAATCAATAGCGGACCTTTTACATGGGTTACTGCGGAATGCTGCTGTTCGTTCAGCTCTTTGAGGAAGTTTGTTTTTATTGGCTTTGATGAATCGGGCTGTAGTGTGAATTGCTGCATTAAAGGAAATTCAGATCGTAATTAAAAAGAGATTAAACTACGAATAATTAAAGAAGTGAGTGGGACTTATTTAAATCTAAGACCCGGTAGTGAAGCAGAGAAAACCATCCCCTGAAATGAGGATTTAGATTTTAATCTCTGAAAATAAATGCAATTTCATCACCATTCTGAGACTCCTTAAACATCAGATACTCTTCCGGGGTGATGTCTGCAATCATAAATTGGAGTGGGTCTGTCTGGCGGCCATTTTTCAGAACTTCGTAATGCAGATGCGGGCCTTGTGTTAAACCGGTTGAACCGGACAGAGCAACCATATCACCACGGTTTACTTTCGCACCAACCCGAATGCCATCAGCAAAGCTGTTTAAGTGGGCATATCTCGTTACAATTCCGAAACCGTGATCAATTTCGAGGAGGTTTCCAAATGTACCACGACGCCCGGCAAATTTTACAATTCCGTCTCCGGTAGCATAAACCTCTGAATTAACTTCTGCTCTGAAGTCAACACCTTCGTGCATGCGTCTGTAGCCAAGAACGGGGTGTGGACGCATTCCGTAACCACTCAGAATAATACCGTTTACTGGTTTTATTGCAGGTACATTTCTTAACCTGTTCTGATTGGAATTGTAATAGCTTTTAATTTCTTCGAAAGATAGTTTTTGAACACCGATCTGACGCTCAAGGTGATCTAACCTTGTGGCTGTACTGCGGAGTATTTCTGCGGCTTCCTTGCTGTGATAGTCGAATTTTGAGTAGATATCGGCACCACCAATGCCCGCTGTTCTCAAATCTTCAGAAAGAGGATCAAGCCCAAGAATTGTGCGATACATTTCATTATCGAGTGCAGCAATCTCTTCAAGCTGGTTTTCAATATTAACTATGGAGCTTTCAGCTGTTTTCAACTGATTGATAAGTGCCCGGTTTTCGTATTTAAGGGCAATTTCAGCTGGTGTTGCAATTAATTTTGTAAGTAGTGAGAGGCCTATTACTGCGAAGACAATACCATTGATCAGCCAAAATGAAAGAGAGTGGATAAGCTTGTTTTTAGTGTCGTACTCTACGGGTACAAACTCACACTTCTCTGTATCGTAGTAGTAATGATTTTTTTGTGGCATAAAAAATTTTGAGCAGGTAGAATTATAACCCCATTAAAATAGGGTTAAACATCGAAAAGTAAAAACCAAACGGATTAAAAATTATTCAAAATCGCCTTCGAAGTATTCAATAGCTCTTCGGGGCATTTCAGTGCGGCTTTTTTTGTTCGCTATGTGAGATTTTATTTTACTCTGAAAAGCTTTAGCCGCATCATATCCGTAATGTTTGAGCAGGTAGTTCATAGCGATAACTTCAGCGATTACAGTTATATTTTTACCCGGAGTTATTGGTAAGTGTATGAGTGGAATTTTAGTTCCAAGAATTTCAACAGTATCGTGGTCGAGCCCGGTTCGGTTTATATTTTCTGCATCTTCCCAGAGCGATAGTTCAAGAACTACCTCAAGACGTTTTTGATAACGGATAGCCCGTATTCCAAACATGGACATTACATCCACAATGCCAAGTCCTCTGATCTCCATAAAGTGTTTGTTCATCTCGGTTGCTGATGCAAGTAGTACATTGCTCTTTTTCGTAAGCATCACCACATCGTCTGATACCAATCGATGTCCACGCTCCACAAGATCAAGCGCCACTTCGCTTTTGCCAAGGCCTGATTTACCGCTGATTAATATTCCAATACCATAAACATCTACCATGGTGCCATGCAGCATGGTTTGCAGTGCAAAATAATCTTCCAGAAAGTCTCTGAGCAGAAACATAAACTTAGTTGTTTCAAGCTCGGTTTTGTAGACAGGTATTTTTTTGTCTTCTGCTTTTTTTAATAATCTTTTATCAAGGGTGTTGTTATCAGTCAAAAAAATTACCGGAATATCAAATGAAACAAGTTTTCCGAAGGCTTCCGATTGTTCATCCAGAGAGAGATTGTTGAGAAAATTACATTCAGTATTTCCGATAACTTGAATTCTCTGATGAGTAAACAGATCAACATAACCTGCAAGAGCCAGGCCCGGCCGGTGCAAATCGGCTTCAGTAATCAGTTTATTTTCGGAGTTCGATTCAGCCGCACACGGTTCAAATTCAATTTGAAGGCGTTCCTTAAACTTTTCAATTAGCTGAGATACTTGAATATTTTCTCGTATGGGAATGGCTTCCTGATTTTTAATGGGCATGGTTTTATTCCGGGCTGAAGGGTTTACTCACAGAGAAGAATAAAAATCCCCGTCATCTGCAGTTCAAGTTTGTAAACTTCAGAGTAACGGGGAGATATTCGCACGATTAGTGGTGTTCGTAGTGTTTAGTTTTGTACTTTCTAAGCTGTCGCACGGCGTTATCAACGGCATTTCCTATGGCTTGCTCGTAGCTTGGTGCCTCTTCTGAAACAGAAATTAATGTTTTCGGCACTTTAACATTCAGTTCTGCGATGGATGGATTGTCATTATCCTGGCCCGGCCGCAATACAATATCGCAGACAATAATTTTTTCAAAGAACTGTTCCAATTTTTCAACAGCAGCAAGGCTGAACTCCTTCAGATCCGGGCTGCATTCAAAATGTCGTGCTGTGAAAGTGGTTTTCATGTTTCCTCCTTTGGGATTTATTTTTCTGCCCTTGGATGGGCTTTGTTATATACATTTTTTAATCTCTCCACACTTGTATGCGTATATACCTGTGTTGAAGTGAGACTGGCGTGTCCTAAAAATTCTTTAATTAGCCGGATATCAGCTCCGGCATCAAGCATATGCGTCGCAAAACTATGCCGAAGGGTATGCGGGCTTTTGTTGACTGATTCACTTGCCTTCATTATATATTCTTTAATGATTCGCTGTACCTTTCTCTGGTTCATTCGACCACCACGAGGTGCAATAAAAAGTGCTACCCGTGCGTCGTTGTCACTATTTTTTGTTAAAAGCCGGACCCGGGTTTCAAGATGTTTTTTGCACCAGATCAAGGCTTCTTCACCTAAGGGAACAATACGCTGTTTTTTTCCTTTTCCAAATACAACTACTTGTTTAAGGTTTAGATCAAGATCCGTTGTGTTTAGTCCGGTTAATTCACTTAATCGAATGCCTGTTGCGTAGAATAGTTCCATGATGGCTCGATCCTGAATGGATTGAGGGTTTGAACCATCAGCAAGATCCATCATATTTATAATTTCATTTAGTTGAAGGGTTTTTGGAAGACGGCTTATTTTTTTTGGAACAATAAGTAACTGTGCTGGATTTTTTTCCACATAGCCCCTTTTAAAACAGTACTTATAGAAGGAACGAACGGCAGCAACTTTACGTGCCACACTATTTCTTGCCACTCCTTTTTCTGATAAATCTCCCAGCCACAAGCGAATTGTGAGCCGGTCAATTTCGGCGGCAGTAACGGATTCAGGTTTTTTGTCGAGTACCGACGCGCTGAACGTTAACAATTGCAACAGATCATTTTTATAAGAAGTTAGCGTATGCTCTGATGCGTTTCTTTCTGTTTTAAGCGTACGGATAAATTTAAAAATCAACTCTTTCATCTAACTCAATATGCAATCTCTTTTACTAAAAATAAACTCTCATAGCGATTTGATTTATACTTTTCTGCCCTTCCACTCCGATTTTCTATCAAATAGATAATCAATGATTTTAACCAGCCCAAGCCTTTGAAACCAAACAACACCTACAGGATGCGTGAAAGCAAAAATCGGATCCCATTTAAACCAGCTGGCAAGTATAAGACGATGCATTAAGATTAACCCAACAGATGCAAGTGAGAGAAACAGCATCATCGCGTTAAACAAGAAAAACGAAGCAATAAGAGTGATAAAAGGCAGTATAAAAACAACAAGATGAACAACCCCCATCAGAATAAAGAGGGGCAGTGAGTTGTTGAATCCCTGTAAAAAATTCTTTCGAAGACCTTCAAACATTTCTGCTTCACTTCTATACATCCTGCAATTTACGGTACCCACACCATGGTACATCCTCATAGTAAAGCCTTCTTGCTTAACCCGCTTTGCAAGCTCAACATCATCTACAATTGCATTTTTAACAGCAGAATGCCCGCCTATCGCATCATAACATTCTCTGTTAAATGCAATACACTGGCCACATGCTGCAGCAAATATGTGCCTGAATCTGGTGTGGACAAAAACAGGCATCCACCGGGGCTTTCTGTACACATAAATAGCCGGTAAAAGGGTTACAAGAGCGTAATAAATCAACGGAATTACGGATTTCTCCCAAAAAGATCCAACTATTTGCCGGGGCCAAACTGTAATCATATCGGCTGAATCGAACTCAAAAGACCAGCCGATTTGTTGAAGGGTTTCAGGTCCCAGTTGAGTATCAGCATCTAAAAATACCAACAGTTCACCATCACTCAGGTTGCCAAGCTGATTGCACGCCCAGGGCTTGCCAAGCCATCCTTCCGGTTTTGGTTTGCCGTGGTGAAGGTTTAAGATTTCAGGATGGCTTTTTTTGTAAGAAGCTGCAATTTTGTAGGTATCATCCGCAGACTGGTCATCCAACAGGTGTATCTCATAATTAGGGTACGTTTGCGTAACAAGAGATTGAAGCAGTAGCCCGATGTTCTTTTCTTCGTTACGGGCAGGAATACAAACCGAAATCTTCCTATTTTGTGAACTTCCGGAGCCTGAGGTTCGCAACGCAGTAAGATCAATTTGATTTCTTATCAGGATAATCGAGGTTACAAGTAGATAAAAAAGAGAAAAAAACAGAAGCCAGGTTATCGCTTGCTCAAACATATTTTAAACAATCATTTTTGTATTCTGAAAACGATATCGCTGATTAATCCATTCAAGTAGTTCATGAATATTCTGACCGATTTTACCAAAGACGTACAAACCCAAAAACCAAAACCGGGCAGCTACGAGTGGTGGTATTTTGATGCGCAATCATCTGATGGATACAGTATTGTAGTTATATTTTATGAAGGTAACCCATTTTCCAAACGATACATAAAAGGTATTTCTTCAGGAAAAGAGAACCTTGCTGTATTTTATCCGGCGATCAGTATTTCGCTCTATAAGGAGGGCCACCCGATTTTTTACACTTTTGAAGAATTTACACCTGATGAGTGCAATTTTTCAGCCGAGGAACCGCTAGGTAATGCAGGTAATAACAGCTTTACAGGGGAAAAAATTGGTGAACAACTTCAGTATCAAATCAATCTGGACCATAAACTTGAAAATGGAGACAGCATTAGTGGTTTACTACGGTTCACTTCGACAGATTTGAAGTTTTCGTTGTTGGATAGCAGTTCTGAAACTTCCTCAGCACATATTTGGAATCTAGTTATGCCCTCTGCTAATGTACATGGAAAACTACGTTTAGGCGGTACCACTTCTGAAACAATTCATTTTAAGGGTACCGGTTATCATGATCATAACTTTGGCACAGAGCCAATGAAAGATACATTTGATGAGTGGTATTGGGGGAGATATCATCTGGGTGAAAGTACTCTTGTTTACTATCTTATGCGGATTGAAAATCGCTGGGAGAAAAAAGCTTGGCTCTTAAAGGATACGGGTGAAACCGAAAAATTCAGCAGTGAGTACATAGAATTTAGTGCTCAGCAAACATCACTTTTTGGGCTTTCATCGTCGAGGATAATCACCTTTAGCCGCAACAATTTTAAAGCTCACCTTCAGCTCGATCGCCTTATAGATAACGGTCCGTTCTATCAGCGGTTTGAAGGAAGGATGATGGCCGTGATTGGCGAAAAAACCGTGCAGTCAAGAGGGATCAGTGAATACATAAAACCGGATCGGATTTACAAAAAACTATTTTGGCCGCTTGTTGATATGAGAATAAAATACCCCGGAAAGGCTCACTGGGTTCAAAAAAGCTCCAGATTGTATAAATGGACCTGGTAACAACCTCATTCATTAAAGAGAGTTGATAAACTGCTAAATAAGATCTGTATAACAAGCTGAGTAAGCATCTGTGATTACAGAGTGAGGAGTAAAAAGATCTGGAGATTTTGGTTCGGAAGATTTGTTCGAGTCAGCGGTGCAACCAGTGGAAAATAAAACCAAGAACAAGATGAGAGGCGCCAGCTTTAAATTTTCCATGGTTGAGATTTTGTTAACTGTTTGATATGGTTTCAGAAGGAACCACTTGGGTTACAGTATAATTCCAAACAAAAAAGGCAGCTTTTTAGGGGCTGCCTTCTTGTGAAATAGTGGATTACGTCTTTCTTATTCGAGGAAGCTTGGTGGTACCAAAACGGCATCAATTATGTGTACAACACCATTTGTTCCTGCAAGATCTACTGTAGTAACAACAGAATCGTTAATGAGTACATCATCGCCGATAGTTACTGTGATTTCTTCACCCTGAAGCGTCTCGGCAGTTTGTCCATCAGATAAATCTGAAGAGAATACTTGTGCAGCTAACACGTGATAAGTGAGTATTTCAGTAATCTGATCGTCAGTAAGATCAGGAAAAGCAGCGAGTGCAGCTTCAAAAGCAGCATTTGTTGGAGCAAATACTGTAAGCTCAGCTGAAGGGTCACTTAATGCTTCTAAAATTGCTGGTCTTTCTGCAACTACACTCAGCAGAATAGACAGATCATAGTTCTTTGCAACAATACCGGTTACAGGAGTAAACGCATTGGGTAAAAGTACCTGGTCAATCACGTGAATAACACCGTTTGAAGCATCAACATCAGCCGTAACAACATTTGCTGATCCGTTAACCTGTACACCCTCTTCTCCAGCGGTAATATAAATTACTTCCTGAGACGCTGTTTCTACAGTTTGCTGCGGTTCGAGCATATCAGAGGTTACTTCAGCACCTGAAAGTACATGGTAGGTAAGAATAAATGCAATTTGCTCGCCAGTTAAATCAGCAGGATTTACAGATTCAAATAACGTATCGAATGCATCATCAGTTGGTGCAAATGCTGTGAAAGGGCCTAAGAATTGGAGTGTTGTAGTCAAGCCTACAGTTTCAGTAAGATCGAGTAGTGTGTTAAATGCACCGGCTTCTTGCGCTACTTCTACAAGACTTGGACCTTCAATAGCAACTCTGTATTCAGTTGGAAGAATTACCTGGTCGATCGCATGAATTACTCCGTTTGATGCCTGAAGATCTGCAGTTAATACATTCGCTCTGTTGTTCACCCGTACTCCGGCTGCACTTGACTGTATCAGTGTTCTTTCACCCTGTACCATCTCAACATCTTGTTGAGCCTGAAGGTCTGAGGATAAAATAGTTCCACCAGTTAAGTGATAAGTAACTATTGCAGTGAGGTCATCATTCGATAGTGTAGGGATAATATCACTGATTGCTTCGAAAGCTTCGTTTGTGGGGGCAAATACTGTAAGTTCTTCATTTGCCAATACGTCAACGAGGTCAAGGTCAACTACAAGCTGAACCAGTGTGCTAAAATTATCGTCACTCTGTGCAAGCTCTACCAGATTTGGTTCTTCCGGTTCTGGTTCCGGCTCAGGTGTTACGATAGTTCCGTTGTCATCATCGCTGCAAGCTACGATCATACTTACGCTAACCATAGCTAGCAAAAGCATCATTAAGTATCTGTTTAGTTGTTTCATAATGGGTTGATTGTTTATTTGGGGTTGAATTCTGAGAAACAAGATTTCATGTATGCATTCAAAACACGAAGGATTTAAAAAATCGTTTACTTTAGAGAGGAAAATTTTTGTAAAACGAAAAATCGTTGGTTCTGAGCTTTAAAAAGCGATTTTATTCCGAAGATGCTCTGTTGATCCGGTCTTTTAGTGCGGATACAATCGAAGATTTTTGGTTCTCTGGCAGATTTTCAATGAAGATTTGAGAGTGACCGGAGTGGTCTGCCTGCCGAAAGTGATCGTAAAGGTTGCGTGCAAGTTTGTCGAAGTTGCCCAAATAGTTATAGATATTCTTCTGGGTCAGTGGTTTGTCTGGAG